>JALTZF010000039.1 GCA_027046265.1 Pyrodictiaceae archaeon | reverse complement strand
GTATTTCTAGTCTTGCCTTCTTGTCGGGCGGAGGCACATAAATGAGTCTATCAAACCTGCCTGGTCTTAGTAGTGCTGGGTCAAGAATATCTGGACGATTAGTAGCAGCTATAACAACAACGTTCGTCAAGGGCTCAATGCCGTCCATTTCTGTAAGAAGCTGATTCACAATACGATCCGTCACACCGCTTGTGTCGTGTCTGAAGCCTCTGGCTGGCGCTATTGCGTCTATTTCGTCGAAGAATATTATTGCTGGTGCCACCTGTCTTGCCCTCCTAAATATTTGGCGGATAGCCTTCTCGCTTTCTCCTACCCATTTGCTTAGTATTTCTGGTCCTCTTACTGCTATGAAGTTAGCTCCACTCTCAGTAGCAGCAGCCTTAGCAAGCAAAGTCTTACCAGTACCAGGAGGACCAAACAACAAAATACCCTTAGGCGGTGTTATCCCTAGCCTTTTGAAGACTTCGGGGCTCCTCAAAGGCCACTCAACAGCCTCACGAAGCTGCTGCTTAACATCATCCAAACCACCAACATCATCCCAATGAACCTCAGGAACCTCAATATAAATCTCCCTTAAGCCACTCGGCACAATTTCTCTCATAGCGACCATGAAATCCTCCATGCGTATCTCCATAGATTCAAGGATTTCTGGCGGTATACTCTCTTCGCTTAAGTCTATCATTGGAAGATATCTTCTTAATGCATGCATTGCAGCTTCTCTTACGAGTGCGGCAAGATCAGCACCAGTATAACCTCTTGTCATCTCGGCTATTCTATTCAAGTCTACGTCGTCTGCTAGTGGCATATTCCTTGTATGTATTTGGAGTATCTCCAGCCTACCCTGCTTATCCGGTAAGGGGATCTCTATTTCTCTATCAAACCGCCCTGGACGCCTTAGTGCTGGGTCAACGGCATTAGGTCTATTCGTAGCAGCTATAACTATCACATCTCCTCGGCTTTCAAGACCATCCATGAGAGCAAGAAGTTGTGCTACAACACGACGCTCAACTTCTCCAACAACCTCATCACGTTTAGGCGCTATTGCATCTATTTCGTCTATGAATATTATTGATGGGGCATTCTTCTTTGCCTCTTCGAATATTTCTCGTAGCCTCTGCTCACTCTCACCATAATACTTACTCATAATCTCAGGACCATTAATAGCAATAAAGTATGCATTTGTCTCATTCGCAATAGCCTTAGCAAGCAAAGTCTTACCGACACCTGGCGGGCCATATAGTAAGACGCCCTTGGGTGGTTCAATTCCTAATCTTTTGAATATCTCTGGATGCTTAAGAGGGAGTTCAATAAGTTCTCTGACCTTCTGTATAACGTCTTTCATTCCTCCTATATCCTCGTAAGTCACTCTTGGAATCCTGCTTTGCTCAACGGGCTTCTCTAATAGTATTATATTAGTATCCTGGGTTACTATGACTACATCAGCGGGCTTTGTTTGTATAACAACAAATGGTATTGACTGATTCAATACTGGTATAAGTATTGTGTCTCCTTCTACAAGAGGCCTATCAATAAGCTTCTTTTTGACATAGTTAATGAATCCTGTATCAATTGTTATAGAGAAATTAGCTGGAGCAAGCTTAACCAATGCAGCAAGCCTTACATCAGCCTTTCTAACTATCACCTTATCTCCTATACCTACGCCAGCGTTCTTTCTTATGAGACCGTCCATTCTAATAATGTTTTGGCCTTTGTCTTCAGGGTAGCCAGGCCATGCTATTGCCGCCGTTTTTTTACGCCCTTCTATCTCAACTATGTCACCTGGCTCAACACCTATCAGTCGTAGAATATCTATGTCTATTCTAACCTTCCACTTTCCTACATCTTTCTGTTTTGCCTCAGCAACACGAAGAATGACTTCGCGCTTGCGCCGACCAGAACTAGTCATAGACATTACTTAGTAACCCCTCAACCTTATTCGCTGTGTCCCCTTAGTTAGTCCTCTACAGTAAGTACTCCCTTTTCCTACTTACTATCTCTTAAACTCTACTCTGTAAGGAACCCAGTAAGATGCCTTATAGTTACGGCACTTAAAAAGATGGTTCGAGCCTAAGCAATGAACCCATCTAAGCTTGGCATTCTTATAAGAAAAATACTTAGTAGCATCAAAGTCTTCATAGAAAACATTGTCTTATCAACTTAGTATTGGGAGAGTCTGTGAACTGCTTCAACTTCAAATTCCTCTATCCCTTCAATACCGCTTAATATACTCTCTAGCCTTGATGTTCCACCTTCAGCTTCTTCTGGTATGATAAAGTACATTTTTAATGCATTCAAACCAAAGGCTATTGGCACTTTATCATAGCGAGCTACCTCATATTCGCCAGGTAGTTGGGACTTTATTTTCTCAGCAAGCTTGTCTAAATCAATATCAGTGCTTGACGGATATATAGAGATAACTACAAGCACCTTTGCCACGAACCACCACCTATACCATCAAATCTAGACAGCATATGCAAGGAGAATTAAAGAGTGTGTTAGGGCCCCTCAAAACCGCACTTAGGACACTTATACGGTACACCAAGCTTTCTGCAGCTAGCGCAACGCCATAGTATTATCTCGCCACAGTTGGGGCACAAGAAAGCCACGCCTTTTTCCCATGGTGTTATAGGCCTATTGCAACTAGAGCATATAGGCATTTTCACAACGTCAACAATACTGGGCTTCCTCTGTACAGTCAGCTCTAACGCCATCTTTCTTCCCCTCCCAAACCGTCTGAGTAGTCTATATTATAACCTCTTCTCTCTCATCACTATGTAGCTAGACTGGTGAAACCGCTATGGGTAGAGAAGAATATAAGCAAGTAATAGTTATTAGAGATGACTTGAAAATGAGTAAAGGCAAAACAGCTGTCCAAGCAGCCCATGCAGCTGTCGAAGCTGTGCTAATAATAATTGACAGTAAGCGACCTGACTGGATTATGTGGTTAAAGAAATGGAGGCAGGAGGGGCAAAAGAAGATTGTCGTCAAGGTAAATGATGAAAAAGAACTCATAGCCATATATGATGAAGCACTTAAATTAGGTCTTCCCTCAAGCCTCATAGCTGATGCAGGCTTGACAGAACTACCGCCAGGCACTCGAACAGCTGTCGGCATAGGCCCTGCCCCATCAAAGCTTATTGATAAAGTAACAGGACATCTCAAGCTATTATAGACGAGTAATGTAGTGTTCCAGAGAGATATGGTAATGAACTAATCAATAATTCCTGGCTGGGAGGCGTAAAAGAAGTGGCTTTCGTAGAGTCTACGCATCCGCTAGACTTCATGCTAGGTATGTGGTATAAGATTCTTAACTATGGGCCCGTGGCAGAAATAGTAGAGCCCAAGAGGAGAAGCTTTATTGTAATAGAGGAGTACGATATCCCCATTAGTAGGAGACCCCAGAAATACTGTGTGTACATCCTAGCCAAGCGTGGTAAGACAAGCATAGAAGCGTCAAGAAGTTTAGCTAAGAGACTTGGCGTGCCTTGGGTTTCTACATTAGGCCTAAAGGATACTGATGCTACTACACTACAAGTCCTCTGTTTACCTTGCCCCAAAAACCCTCCAATAATAATCAGTGGGCCTGGTCCCCAGTGGGCTCGCTTCCTAGGATACACTAGCAGGTGTCCTCGCAAGGGTAGTAACATGGGAAATTGTTTTATCATCGTACTTAAGGTTTTAAGTAGAAATCTAAGCAGAGCATTGGAGACAATAAAGATATCATATTTACCTGCCTATTATGCCTATCAAAGATTCGGGACACGGAGACCCAACACGCACCTTGTTGGTATAAGGTTGCTAAAAGTTGATCATGTAAGCTTTATAGAGGAGTTACTTATCTCAGACTACCCCACTGAAGGAGAGAAGACTCGATATTGTAGGCGTACTTTTTGGAACGACCCAAAATTATGTAGGAATCTCAGGTTTTATGAAAACATTGTAGCTAGAAGGCTTAAGATAAGCATGGACTTTCTAAGAAGCATCAATAAGATGATTACTGAAATGTTTCTCTCTGCAGTACAAGCATACATTTTCAATTTGTATGTATCACTAAGAATAAAACGTGGCTATGACTATAGAGTGAAGTTATCTGGTGAACGGATAACAGATAGTGGTGTACCCCTAGTTTATATTCCTGGTATAGGCTATAAGGTTGGTATTAGTGGGAAAGCCTATGAAATACTCATGGATGCGTTAGAATATGCTGGATTAAGTTACGACGATTTGGCAGACCCGCCGCCTGGTATACCCAGACTGCGACCGTATTGGCGCCCCGCCTTTACTCGTGTACGTGGTTTGAGTTACATGATGCATGGCGACAATATAGTATTAAGATTTTGCATGGAAAAAGGCATGTATGCTACGCTAGTGCTAAGGGAAATAGTTGATGTAGATAAGTTATGAGGATGTAGCCACTTTGTCTGTTTCCGTTCTAATATCCTGCCCTTATATGGGTTCGTTTACCAAGCATCTCGCTTAGTATTCTCTCATAGACCTCTTTAGCCTTTCCAAGTCGTTGTTCATCTCTTCTTGTTATTCTAACAACATACTCTATGCTCCCGTCGGGTAACCATAGAGTGTTAACTCCTAGTACGCGTGCTGGATAAAGTAAGTGTGTTGCGAGCCCCCTAACATCATTTGCCTTTGGTATAATCTTTATCCTCATACCAAGTCTTTCTCTAAGCTTTTGTTCTACTTCTCGTGCATACCTACTAAATACTGGAACGCTTGTTCCGACTCCTAAATCCATAACTATTACTACCATGTCGCTGTTAACGAAGTATGCCTTATGATATGTTGCTTTTTTGAGAATGCTTACCCCCTCACCTTCTTCTAGATCTATTAATGCCTTCATGACCTCTACTTCTCTCTCATCAACAGAGCCTGTCTCTATAAGTCCTTGGCATCGTGGACACAAAACGCCGCTTTTAACACAAACATAGTCTAGAGGTATCTGGACCGTGACTCCTTCACCCCCCTTGCACTTTGGTGTGTAATCGCATAGTTTAATATTTAATTTAATTTTGTCCTTTCT
>JALTZF010000038.1 GCA_027046265.1 Pyrodictiaceae archaeon | reverse complement strand
GCTCTAACACCATTGACAAGCGATGTTATTTCATCGAATTGTAACACACTTCTCACCTTCGATATCATTGACACTTGTCTAGCACAGCCCGGTAAGACAATAAACACCAGGGCTACATAGAAATAACTCAGCTTCCGCTAGGTGTCTACGGACATGCAGTACACAAAACCAGTATTCATTGACGAAAATCTTGCATTTTCACCCATGCCAAGCAATAGTGACATAGATCACATAGCAGAAGAATTTGATGTAGTGATTAGTGTTACTTCAAGAAAAGAAATGAGGTACAACTACGAGAACCTAGCCAGCCGTATTGAGTTTTACTTGATCCCCATCCCAGACCATACATGGCCGACTCTACAACAACTACACTACATCATTAGTCTTATCTCAGATAAGACTATGAAGAACTTAAAAGTCCTCGTCCACTGCCGTGAAGGCCTCGGCCGCAGTGCCGCGGTTGTATCGTCATATCTAGTTTACCGTTATGGGCTAACGGCACAGGATGCTATTAGGCATATCCGTAGCCTACGCCCCAATTCCCTCATCAATCCAGGTCTTGAAGGTGTTGTTAGAGCTTATGAGGCATACTTAATGGTTCACACAGAGCAACCAGTAGGAGGACTAGGCTTTGACAAGCAAGAGCTTCTAAGAGTTATAGGCATGCTTGTGGAATCATTGGCTTACAATAGGATAATAGGCTTGCATGAAGCATATTCTGTAATGAAGACTGTCATGATGCTTCTTTCAGATACAAGAGAAGCCACTAGAGATGACGAGTTATCAATTATTCTCGCAGAAGGGCGACGAGTATCCCCCAAGATAGCCTTAATAGATTTGCAACAGCTTCAGCAAGGTGGTACGTATGTTCTTAAGGCAGTGCTTGCGTCCTATGATGATAGAGTGGATTTGTTCCTTAACGAGATGAGCAACTTATTAGTCAGGAAATATAAGCTTAAAGTCAAAGACGTCGAAGTAGTAGTGGAGTATTGGTAAGCCTTGGAGAGGACCAGGCTAGTCAGAGTAGGCAATACCAAGATAATAGTGGTATACCACGACTACATAGAAGAGAGTAAGGTTGAAGCAGTACTAGGCCCTATTCTAAGTGTCTATAAACATGAGGGCCCAGAGCTTGTCGAACTTCACTTATACAGGGATGTTAGCCGGCTCACATTAGAGTTGTCAGAGAGCGAGAGCCGAGCTGGTGTTAGTGTTAGTGCTGTTTTCCCCATAACCTATGAGGTTTGGAGTGGCATACCGAGAATACACGTTGCTATACAAGAGGCCCTCGAAGAACATGATAGAGAGACCTCTAGGGCTCTCCTTGTACATGAAGCAGTTCATAGCGTCTTGCACAACAGCCTAGAATACTACCTTTCAGAACATAGCGTTGACCCTGTGGTGTTCTACGTGGCTGCCACTAGCATCAAAGACCTTGAAGTCCACGGCTATATGGCTCTTAAGAAGTTTAATGCTGAGCTAAATGTGCTTAAGAAGTACTGGACAAGTAGTTTAGGCGAAGAGTGGCAACAGCCCCTTACACTTGAAGAACTGTTTAATATACTGAAAGCCATGTCTGTCTGGGTTGCTCTAGGCGAAAAGCCTCCACTTAGCAAGGATTCTTTTAGTGTTCTACACAGGGTGTTAGAGTACCAAGCGGAACTCCTACGCCAATGGAGGAGCCTTAGGATGAGGCCATGGCATAGCAGGGTTACTTACGCCAAAATCATCGGTGAAATAATCAATACACAGTACCATGGCCTGCTAAGCCTCGGGTAGAGCGGGGCACAGGTTGAACCCTATGCTTGAATGTATTGAGGTCATTGCAGTGGCTCTGGAGCAGTATGAAACACAGTTACCATCAGTATCTCTCCGTGGAGCCTTGCGAGCGCTGGCTGCAAACAATGCCGTCTGCGGCTACACATGGCTGAGACTTGCTCTAGAATCAACAGTACAGTACACCTACTACAAGCTCTTAGGCGTAGAGTGGAGCGAAGCTCTCAAGAGGATATCGAAGCGTAGCCGTTTCGCAGCAAGCTTTTCAGCAACCATGATCAAGGAACTTAAAGGGGTTCATGGTTCCCGTAAAAAGTGGATAATGAGAGTATACTTGAGACTCAATGAATGGCTGCACCCAAGCATCCAGATGATAAGCTTAGGGGGCATCAATATAGTTGACTGGGACTTAGTAAGAGAAGTATTGGATGTCATTGCCTACTTAGCTGTACTGATAGGATCAAACATCGATTATGTGCTAGCGTCTAGGTGTGGATTCGAAAAGACGTTACGTTTACTAGCTAGAAGAGTACGGTAGAGGCTCGGCAGTGCAAGGTCCCCCCATAGGCCCGCCTGCGGCGGGGGCCTGTAAGGCTCAGGCGGTCCTCACTGCCAAAATACAAAGTGTAGTTAGATATGGCTAGTATGCTATTAAGGTTGTTTCCACTCTAGGCATATTGCTGTAGTCGCTAGGCATGAGGCTTTAGGGTAGGTGGTGCTATTGCAATGGTGCGAGAGAAGGTTGTTCGTCGTGGCGAGACTAGAGTAGTAGTATATGATGAAGTGCGCTGGAGGATTCTTAGAGATAAGAGAGAGAAGGCACTGCGGATACTTGAGGCTCTAAGGCAGGGTAGAGTAGAGGCCATAGTGCATGGAAGCATTGCTAGAGGCGATGTGACAGAGACTAGTGACATAGACGTGTTTATACCATATATAGTGCCTTCAATGATGGTTGAACTGCTTCTTGAACGACATGGCTTGAAGCCTGTGTATAAGGTTATAGTGCAAGCTACACCACAGAGCACACCCAAGGCTTACATAGTGCTTGACATTGATGAGGAGAGGGTTGTGTCTTTCCCCTTGGCTAAGCTTAGCAAGACAGAGTATGAGTTCTACTACTTTGGCGGTGCCCTCAACTATGAGGGTCTGGTGTCTGGTAAGCGTGTGCCAGGCGTAGACAAGAGACTAATGCTCATAGAGCCTACTCCTGAGGGACACATTGAATCGGCTATTATTGGCCGCGAAGCTGAAGTGGCTCGTATAGTGGGAGTTAGCCTTGATACTGTTCTTGAACGTGTACGGGTCTTAACGAGACGTGACGAGCTTGGGAGAACAGGTGTATTTGTCAAGGTTGAGTTAGAGCCTTGGGAGAACATTGAGGAAGCGGCAAGGAAAATAGCGCGTGAGAATCCTCTATTCCGGAAAGCACTCCGAGAGAAGGCTTCACCACTAATATGACGATGATGTTAGAGGGACCACAACCTATGGAGCTTGCCATGGTCCTACTAGCAGGTCTAGGTATGGGGCTATTAGCTTACAAGTCTAGCCCTAATACGCTCAAAAGGGAGGCCTATCTACGGCTAACTAATACAGCTCTATTCTTCACGGTGTACGCTCTCATCTTCCTTGTCGGCATAACAACAGGAGATCTCTTGTCTGCGCAGAAGAGTAGTGTAATATACTCTATCGTTCTAAGCATAGTATTCATGGCCATAAGCGTTTCTGCCAGCTTTGCGGCAGCAATTATGCTTGTAAGAGTTATCCATAGAAATACGAGACATGTTAAAGCTAAGCCTAGAATAATTACTAGATCCTCATTGGCCAAGCAACTGGCTCCTCCCACTCTATCTTTACTGGCTGGCGCAGTAATAGGCTACATAGGTATAACTGTCCCCGAACATTATACATACAAGCTCCTCCTCATCCTAATCCTGCTTGCAGGCTTTAGCCTGGGTCTTGACATGCCTTCCCAGCGTGGGAGACTCCTAGCTGCAGGTTTCACCGGAATCCTCATGTCTACAACAACTATGGTTGCTTCAGCACTCTCAGTAACAGTACTGGGGTCAAGGCTTGACCTTGATCCCCAGGCTCTGGCAGTAATTGGACTTGCCTCTGGCTGGTACACGCTGGCTGGGCCTATGCTTATGAAGATAGGGCATAACTATGCTCTAATAGGCTTCCTTGCTAACCTCCTTAGAGAGGCATTGCACCTGGTCTTGTACCCTCTCCTTGCAAGGAGAGGATTGGCTGTTGAGGCCGTGAGCATAGGTGGAGCAACAACCATGGATACAGGCTTACCTGTAGTCGTAGTCCATGGCGGTACTTATGCCTCAGCTGTCGCTTTAGCGCATGGCATGATGATAACTCTCTTGGCTCCAATAATTTCATCTTTCATATTATCGCTATGATGCCAGCATCCTAACACTCAATTAAGCGTGCCTACTAGACTACTGAGGAGGGGTAGACGTTGGCCATAAGGGTGCGCATACTTGGCGGACCCACACGGGAGGTGGGCTATAGGGAGGGCATGAAAGTCATTGATGTTCTCAGAAGCATAGGTGTAATGTCTAGCGAGTACGTTGTAGTTAAGAATGGTCGAATAGTTGCTGAAGACGAGCCCATAGAAGATGGTGATGAACTCATCCTTTACCCGGTGGTGAGTGGTGGCTAAATGCAGTCTTTGTGGACGGCCAGCAGTATACATATCTAGGATCAGTGGTGTCGCCTTATGTGAAAAACACTTCTTAGAGTACTTTGACCGTAAAGTACGGCGTACAATACGCAAGTATAAACTCTTCAAGCCAAAGGACCACATAGCAGTAGCTGTTAGTGGTGGGAAAGATTCGCTAAGTCTCCTACACTACTTGCACAAACTTAGTCGCCGTGTGCCTGGATGGAAAATAACAGCTCTCCTAGTTGATGAAGGTATTAGGGGTTATCGTGAATATACTGTTAAGAGACTTGAGAAAGTTGCAAGCGAGCTAGGAGTTGATTACGTGATCGTCCGATTTAAAGACGAGCTAGGCTTCACACTCGACGAAATAGTAAAGATTGCCGTGGAGAAAGGCTTACCCTACAAGCCGTGCACCTTTTGTGGCGTCTTCCGCCGTTATCTCCTCAATAAAAAGGCTAGAGAGATAGGTGCAGTGGCAATAGCTACTGGTCATAATCTAGACGACATAATACAGACGTACATGATGAATATAATAGATAATGACTGGACTAAAATAGCACGCTTAGGTCCTGTTTCAGGGCCAGCGCATCACCCCAAATTTGTGCGCAAAGTAAAGCCCTTCTATGAGGTACTTGAAAAAGAAACGACTATCTATGCTATACTCAATGGTTTCTACGAAGGTTTCGAAGAATGCCCATATGCCCGCTTTGGAGTTAGGTGGACTGTGAGGAAGATGTTGAATCAACTCGAAGAGCAATATCCTGGTGTTAAGTATAGCATACTCCAGAGCCTTCTCACAGCCATTAATATGCTAAACAAGCTAGGCATTGGAGAAGGAGAAGTTGAAACCTGTGCTATATGTGGCGAGCCGAGTGCTCACCCGGTCTGTAGGGCTTGTATGTTAAGGATAGAACTTGGCATATTAGAACTTAGCTCTGAGAAACTGGCTCAACTACCGCCAAGTGCTAGAAGAATGATAGAGTCAAGCCTTAAACTCTATGAGAGACGAAATATGCAGAATGAGCAGAGAAATAAGACTAGCAGTGGCATAGATAAAGTGTTATCTTTTTAAGGCTAATAAACCACTATTTCACGGTGTAAGGCTCTTCGTAGAAAGGTCTTACACGTCAAAACCCTGTTAACGCGCCCACAACTATTACATATGGTTCTCCCATCCACACCACGGCGTGCCTGGATACGGATACCCCAAGGCTTCCTCTCTACTATTACTGCTCCACATTCTGCACACAATGTATCGGTTAGTGTGAAACTCTCCTCTGGATGTGGGTAAACGTTGGCATTCTTCTTCTCGCGAACCTCTTCGGCAATCCTATAAGCAGCATCCTCGTTGTCTTCCCTAGCAATTATGTGGATAGCTGCTTCGGGATAATTCTCAGCAAGGCTGTAAACGACATGCCTGGTTCTGCGCGGTTCTCCTAGCGGCACAAGGATTTCTACTACGTCAAATACCTCGTAGGCTTTCTTTAAAGCATTGATTAGCCTCGATACGTTAGTAATCTTCTCTATATGAAGCAAGTACTCGAAAAGAACGCCTCTATATCCTGCACTACGTGCCTCTTCCAGCCTATCAGCATCAACCAAACCCATAGAAGCTATGACTGAGAACTCTATGCTGCCTCTTGAAGCCTCCTTTGCACGCTGGTGTAACTCAGCTACTTCTGGCCAGCCAGTAGTGAGCGGCTCAGGACCATCAACAAGCAAAACGTTGGGCCGCGATACTGACAGGAAGCTAAGACGATCCAGATTAAGCTGCTTTAACTCCAGGCCAGCTGTGTCAACTATGTCTGCCCACCTACAAGCATTACAAGAGACAGGAGAGCCAGGCAGGACCACACGGAAAACCGTGCCGCCAGGACACGCGTGAAATAAGGGTACTTCCTCCGCAGGTAGTAGGCTAGCATAGACAATTGTTATTCCTGGTATTACACCGCTATGCATACTTGCTACCCCTTAGACACTCCATCATGTTGCTCCTCGGCCCGGTTAATGGGGGGAGCGACAAGATTTAATAGTCTTAAATGCCTTGCAGACAATGTGATGATACCAAGCTAAAAACCATGTAATCATTTACCAGCGGTACTATGTGTATACGCCTTCAACGTGTAATCTGTAGTCGGATCCGTTGTGTGAGGTTAGAGAGCTTGGTTTATCCCCCGATCAAGGGTTATGATGAGTGGGCCAGCGTTAAGGAACGCATCAGAGATTCTAAAGTGTTAGTTGCTATCCCATCTAAGAATAGTGCACCAACAATAGCCTATGTTGTCTACAATGCAGTAGAAGGCTTGGAGGCTATAGGGGTTAAAGGTGCAGTCGTAGTTGTTGACGGTCTATCAAGTGATGCAACAGTAAATGTCGTGAATGCAGTGAAGAGTGAGCTTGAAGGCAGGGTATTCATTATACCCAATACAGTTTCACCAGGCAAAGGCGGTGCAATGAAACTAGCTATAGACATAGCATACAAACTTAATGTTGATACATTAATATTTCTTGACAGTGATTTGAGGAGTATAACCCCTGAATGGGTTATGCTATTATACAAGGCCGCAAAGACCTGTGGCTTTGCAACACCATTCTATAAGAGGGATAGATATGATGCTACAATAACAAACTTTGTTGCACGACCACTAACAGCGATGGCATTCCTCGTTGATATAAACCAACCCATAGGCGGCGAGTTCGGCTTAAGTAGAAAACTTATAGCCCACCTTTCAAGGGGGGCTCCGTGGCATAGTGTTTATTGGAACCTTCTCTTTGGGACAGACATATTCATAACATTAACAGCGCTAGCCCAAGGCATCACACCATGCCAAGCATTCTTAGGCTCTAAGATACATGAAACAAAGGATCCCGCACTTAAGCTTCGTGGAATGTTCATAGAGGTTACAGGTAGCCTATTCAATGCTCTCCTCGAATACTCCAATATTTGGACTGCCATCAAGCGATCAGACCTGCTCAAGCCAGAAACCATAAACGAGCCCAAACCCATCTTTATACCGCCTCCACGCATTAGGGTTGATGTTGAGAGGGCATTCAGTGAATTTGCGATTATAACTAGTGAAGACGAAAAGAGGCTACTGCTAAACAAAATGAGTAACAAGCTTGCAGAGGTAGTTAAGAGTAGAATAAAGAGTAGAGAAGGATTAGACAGTAATGAATGGAGCCTCGCCCTACTAGAGGCATTCAGGGCGTTCAGTGGGGCTCTATCCTTTACCGCCAAAGAGAAAATGCTAGAACTACTCTATCACTTATGGCAAGGTAGGCTGTACATGTACTATACTGAAACCCTAGAAGAAGCCGAGAACAAGGTAAGTAGTATACTTGAAAATCAGCTACAAGAGGTCGTTAAGACAAGAGTAAACTACATAGAATATCTGTCCAGCATACTACAACGACAACAATGATAAACACATTGACATCTACTGACGTCTCAAGCCCTGGACGTGTTTCCTCTGTTTTAAGCACTCCACGACCTTTTTCTTATACATAAAATATGCAAGTACAAGGCTTATACTAGCTAGTACCGTGTACACTGCTACAAAGGAGTAAGTACTCATAGTAGCCAATTTCTTCACCAGAAACCTTAGTCAAAGAAGGCTGCACAATATAAGTAACAATCACAATATTAGCTGGTTATTCTTAAGTTGACCCCCTCCCTAATAGCAATAGTTATGGGGGCTGTGAAGACTGAGCCCCGCGCAGTCCCACTGAGCGCCAGCACACTATTTGCGGCCGTGAAGGGCTAGGGGTGGACTGAGCCCCTATAGCATCTCCATGACTATCTTCTTTTTCTCTTCATACTCTTCCTCGGTTAATATACCAGCTTCATAGAGTTCTCTAAGCATTTCAAGTAACCTCACTGGATTTCTTGTACTAGGGCCTCTCGGTGTTTGCAGCGATACCGGTGCTTGTACGGTTCTTGCTACGATTTCTTTTGGCTTTATTAGTGTTATTTCTTCCTTGATGATACCTTTGTTTCTTTCGAGGGTGGGCGGCTCTATAGCTATATTTTTAATAGCTTCCCTTATTGCTTCTATAAGCTTCATAACGTCTTTTTTACTCATCCATCCAAGTTCTATGTCCTCTTTGCTCTCAACTTTAATCATTATCTTTGACGCTAGTATGCCCTTAAAGAAAGTTATTCTCTCAATTTTCTCGTAAGGTATTGACTTTAAAGTATATCTTCCAAATATCTTTTCGTCAAATATTATTATTCTCTGCTGCGTAGCTATGAGCCATTTTGGTTTCTCTGTAGGCAAGACCTTCTTTGATGCGGCCAGAATAGCTTCGCCAGCCTCGAGATTTTGGAGAAGCTTCCTGGGAAGTTTAGGCCCTCTAGCCAAGACAATCCTCCGATCCCCCTGTTTTTATGTCCTGGTATTTTTGTTTTGTAGGATTAGGCCTACCGGGTTTTATAGGGAGTATCATGGCATTATGAGTAATACTTCTATGGTGGAGGTGGACTAGTAAGTGTCTGCCGGCCTGCAAAGGTTAGAGCTACTTGCTAGGAGCTATGCTCTTGCAGCAGTTAAGGCGGACCGTGAAGGGAGGATAGACGATGCGGTAAACAACTATAAGAAGGCAATAGAAGTATTGAAGAAGATTATAAGGCTTTATCCAGACAACCCCCTTGCAGGTGTTTATCGTAATATACTAGCGCAATATCAGCGGCGTGTAGAGCAGCTTGAAAAGATAGGTGTGCCAGCGACACCACGTGAAGCCGAGCAACTGGAGGAATGGATTGTCTCAGAGAAGCCCAAGGTAAGATTTAGTGATATTGCTGACCTCGAATACGCTAAGCAAGCTATAAAAGAAGCTATTATATATCCAGTTAAAAGGCCTGAACTCTTTCCTCTTGGTTGGCCACGTGGTATACTTCTCTTTGGGCCTCCAGGCTGTGGGAAAACTATGTTAGCAGCAGCTGTTGCAAATGAGGTTGATGGTGTATTCTTCAATATTGATGCTGCAACAATAATGAGTAAATGGCTTGGCGAAGCTGAGAGACGTGTTAAGACCTTATTTGAGAAGGCCCGTCTCGCAGCACGTAATGGAAAGCCAGCAATAATATTCATAGATGAGCTAGACGCATTGCTTGGTGTTTATGAGAGCGAGGTTGGCGGCGAAGTACGTGTTAGGAACCAGTTTCTCAAGGAGATGGATGGGCTCCAAGACAAAACCAATAAGCTCCACGTCTACGTTATAGGTGCGACAAATAAGCCTTGGAAGCTAGATGAACCATTCATACGTAGATTCCAGAAGAGGATATTCATTCCACCTCCTGATAAGCGTGCTCGCCTTGAGATATTCAAGCTATATACTAAGAATCTCAAGCTAGCTTCTGATGTTGACCTTGAAAAACTAGCAGCGATAACTGAAGGGTACAGTGCTAGTGACATAAAGGACATAGTAATGGAGGCTCATCTACGCACTATAAGGGAGTTATTCGAAGAAAAAGGTGGTAAGGGGGATCCACGGCCTATAGAGATGAGAGATTTTATAGAGGCGATAAAAAGTAGGAGACCTAGCATAACAAAGGAGATGATTAAACGATACCAGGAATGGTACGACAAGTTCCGAGGATAACTACTCTTATAGTGGTCGAGCTCAAAACCTAGACACTGGCTTTCTACTCTTATGGCTACCTTTTGCGTCCTAGTTAGTGGCTTAGAGTATCTGTGAATCTGTAGTGTGAAAGATGCTCAGCTCATTTTCAAGTGATGGATGCCAAGGTTAGTGTTAAAGTATTAGTCAATAGCCAAGCATTACGCAGTAAACCATTGTTCCTAAGTAAATAGCTTATACATACAAATCTTGACCTCATAGGCACGATTGTCCGTAAGTATGGTAGCTGTAAAGCTCTTTCAACTACATCCTTTGTAATAGAGACTAAAGAACAAAGCCTTGCAAGTGGAAGCATAATCTTCAAGCACAACTGCATGATTAGATCGAATATTGTAGTGTGCGAGATCATGAATAGATGCATGAATAAGTGTAGATATTAAGTTTTCCTTGTGCAATCTCATAGGATGTATTATAGTAGATAGCTTTTATCTTATTTCTGCTAGTCTACAACTGTATAGTTGGTGGTCTTATGCTGAGTGAACTCCAAGAAGCACTTAATAAGCAGCTTAACCGTGAACTAAGAAATGCCTATCTCTATCTAGCTATCTCGGCGTTCTTTGAAGAGAAAGGCCTCTCAGGATTCGCGCACTACTTCCGATTACAAGCAAAAGAAGAACTTGGCCATGCGATGCGCATCTACAAATTCCTTAGCGATCGCGGCTGGAAGATTGAGCTTTATGATATACCCGCACCAAGTAAGAATTGGGAAAAACCTATCGATGCTATACGAGAGTTCGTTGAGGCCGAGAAATCTAACACTAGAAGCATATGGGAACTCGTAGATATTGCACGTAGAACAGGAGACAAAGCCACTGAGCAGTTTCTGCAATGGTTCGTTGAAGAGCAAGTAGAGGAAGAGAAGTCAGCCTTAGACCTATATACAAAACTAGAAATGTCCGGTGATAATATAAGTGCATTGCTTGTCCTTGACCAGCTGCTTGCTCAAAGGAAAGACTAGAGCTGTAGCCAATAGCCACTTTACAACATGTTTAGCTCGCTATCTCGTTCTTCTTTTCTTTAATCCTACAGAGAAGCTTGTGCTGTAGTGATAAGACCACCATGTCTCCGTGTTTAGAACCTTTCTCTCAAGTTCTTCGAACTCAACTAAGCTACGCACATGTTGCCTCTTTAGCTTTAATATTATCTCTTTTTCCCATTTACTTGGAACGAATTTGCGTATTCTTAACATCAATTCGATTTCACCAGTACTTGTATCCGAGTATCTGGAAATGTTGCAAAATAGCTTATAACATTTACTTAATATGTTTATAGTATATTTACAGTAGAGACTTTTCAGTGGGATATACAAGGATGCGCGTTGAAGTTAATACTTCATAGAGGACAAAGCGGCCTAAGTATTTCATTAAGTTCTGCTTTGACTGTTTTCAGGAATTGTGATAGAACCGGGTTTTCTCCTAACAAGATTACGTTGGTAAACTTAGATGCAGCTAACGGTAGTAAGACATCTAGGGTCTTTGTTGATGAGGCATACACTAAGACTAAATCAGCTGTAGTGAGTTCATATATTGCCTCACTAAGCTTACGTGGATGAGGGGGTTCACTAGCCGGCATATAATCTGGTCTGAGCGGTGAATGACATCTCGGGCAAAGTGGTGTCCTTCTCTCATCTATCTTGTCCAGCCAGATCTTAAGTCCACACTTTGCACAATGGCCTCTAAGTAGGCTTCCATAAACATCTATGACTATCTTATCTAGCTGGCGTACGAGAACACCATCAATACCAGTATACACTATCCTGTGTATCATTGATGCCTTAGTGCAGCTTGAAAGTAAGCGGATAAATTCTCTTAGCCTTTTGTTTTCGTGCAACTTGGTAAGTATGGGTACGATTCTAGCAAGGACTTTCCAGCTGTCTTCATCGTTACGTATTACTTCAATATTCTCTCCAGTTAGTTGGCGTGTAAGGTTTGAACCTAGGAATATGACACTTCTTCCACCTCTTCTTGACAGTTCAGATATTTTCCTGACTATATCTTTACTATTCATTTACTCTAACCCCTACCTATACTGGGCTGGAAGAACGTATATCAATGTCTTCGGTACGAAGCATGGGTTCTTCATAGACTTGAAGACTTGCTTAAAGACTTAGCCCCGGTCTTGACTACTATTCATACAATTCGTACCCTTTATTGAAGCTACTAAACTACTGTGGCTGTATAACTTTTTAAATTAAGTCTTCATAAGATGCTTATTTCGAGAATATGTTGGCTCCTAGCTATGCTTGGAGCCATGTGTGAGCTAAGCTATAAATAATATTGTTATTGGTAGGAGAGTATATGGGGATGTTGTGGGTTAATCCGTAACCTTTCATGACATTTAAAGTGTGTTTTAACCAGCTTGGTAGGCTTTAAACTAAACAATGCATAGGCTGGTGGGCTATGGCAACTACAATGTATAGTTTTAAGAGGCACTATGAGGTTGACGAATGTTACTCGGCTATATCAAGACTTGACGCTGAAAAGTTTGTTAGTCTTGTGGATTTGTTGCCAATACATGGCATGAAGAAGAAGGGCGATAAATTCATTGTAACATATGTATATGACCCCAATGCCAGGTTTGGGGGGAAGGACAAGACTACTGTAACAATTGACAGGGGAAGAAACCATCTTAAGATAACTGGTCTAGGGGGGTTATCCTATGAGTTAAGGATAAGCTGTCTAGATAGGAGCAAGCTCCTCCTCTACATGGTTGTAACCGGAAGACTTCTCTCCTATATATCCAAGAAGAAGGCAGAGCAAGTGTTTGAGGCCTTAAGCAATCTTGTAACAACAACAATAGGCGCGAGAAGAGCCGAGGAAAGAGTCACAACCCCGGTTACTCGGCCGAGGATGGAAACTTTGAGTATAAAACCCGAGCCGAGCCAGCCTCAGCGCGCCTCTACACCTGCAGTCCCAACACTTGCAACAGGATATACTGAGGCTGGAGAAGAGGCTATCCCGACCATGCAGACTAGCGCTCCTCAACTGGTAAGGACTATGTCAAGTCAGGAACCAGGGAAAGCAGTTGCTAAACCAGGTGATAATGAGTGCATTACACGCCTAGTCACTGCAGGGTTAGCAGTTGACGAAGACCTCTCGAGAGAGGTTCCATTGAAGTATTCGCCCCTACTCCGTCAAGGAGGCAAGAGAATTGTAGAATATAGCTCTGGTGAAGCAGAAGCCATAGACCTCAGCAAGTACCGCGATGCAAACTACATTATACGCTTATTCTTCAGTGATTCAAAAGTTGACATTGTTAGACTGCCGGGCGAGGGTAAAGTAGGGATCTACTACAAGGGACCAGACGGCGAAATTTATGGTGTCAAGGCCATAGAGAAAATTGCAGCCATACTGTGTAGTAGCAACAATAAGCTTAAGCTTGTGTATTGGGTCATAGAGATATAATAGTGATATAATACTAAGTCATGTTTTTAGTGTTACCACAGTATAGCCTACCCCATATACCCGCCTCGTTGCATCCTACACGGCTCCATTGTCCTTACACTAATCTAGGCCTCTTATAGACCTATACACTAGGCAGACTGGAGGCGCAGGAGGCTGCTTTTCCCTTTCTTCCCAAAATGATGTTGGCTATAAAAGATGCAGTTATCACGGTGCTAGAGGATGGTCTCCGGTAGCGTTAAGGAGCGTGTACTAGAGTTCCTTGCTGAGTATGACGAGCGTGGCTATGCTGTATTACGTGCGGCAATAGACTCTTATGTGTACTCAAAAGGTAGGCGTGGCATCCGTCTTGGCGATTTTAGTTTTCGTGAGGTTGTGCAGAGGCTTAAAGCCTGGGGCATAGACTATAATCCATCAATGCTTCTGCGTATACTCGAAAGAGACTATGGAATAGTAGAGACGAGCTACAAGAGCAGTAATCAGCACTGGTTTAGGTTCGTTGACGCTAATTCAGTCATAGAGGCGTTAGATGAATATGAGAAGGGTACAACTATAACCGAAGAATACGACGTCAGTGAAACACTTGAAGAGGAGGATCCCGAGATTCTACTTTTGAAGATACAAATAGCAAGCCTGAACATAGGGGCTCTCGAAGAGAAACTTAAGAAGCTCCTCTTGAAACCCAGGCTTACAACCGGCGATATTGCTCTCTTTAGAGGTATAGCGTTTAACGAGATAGAGCAGGTGGTCTCGCTACTTAAGAGAGCAAATGACATTGGCTATGAAGGTGAAGAAGTTGAGGCTATGAGGAGAATATTGTCATTAGCAGCACGGCTCGCCAGGAAGATTATGAGCCACACGAAGCTTACTGCGTCAGCGAAAAATACCATAAGACAAGTCGTGCATACATTGTCGTTAGACACTATCAATGAGTAAAGAGGTAATCTATGATAAGATCTCATGTACTAGTAATAATAGCATCACTAAAGCTACGCCAAGCATTTATAGATAGCACTTAGTATCGTCATCTTCGAAAGGGAGCTTAAGGGATGAGCAGCCAGCCTTTACCAAGCATCGTAGCCTACGGGGAAGGGGCCCGGCTAGTTCGTGAACGAGGCGTACTAATGATATATAATAAGTGGCTACGCCCACTTTCTCGTGGAATTAAGGCTGGACAGCTAGTCGTTGTCGAAGACGAATATGGCGAAATTCTTGGTTGCGGATTCTTCGATAATGTAGGCCCAGTAGGAGTAAGACTTGTTGAACTGGGAGGTTGTAGTAGTAGCAAACCATGGGAGATTATTTTATCAAATCTCGAGAGAGCATTAAGAGTGAGAAAAGCATACAGACTTGTATGTAGCGAATGTGCTTATAGGCTAGTACATAGCGATGGAGACTGGCTTCCAGGGCTCATAGTAGACGTGTATGGGGATCTCGCTGTCTACCAGTCTAGCAGTATTGTATGGGACATACATGGAAAACTCGTTGTTGACGCTATAGTAGAGGTTGCTGGTGTAGAAGCAGTCTATGAGAAGAGCACACAAAGGACACGGAAAGACATAGGATTAAAGCCCCGCGAAGGTCTACGTTATGGCTCTAAGACGCGTACAATTGTTGAGGAGAATGAGGTCAAGCTCATTGTTGACGTTAAGAAAGCCCAGAAGACAGGGTTGTTTCTTGATCAGCGCTTTAACCGCATAGAATTCGGCGAGCTTAGCAGAGGAGAAGTACTAGACTTATTCGCGTACACTGGAGGCTTCGGGTTACACTCGCTGGTTCGGGGGAGTGCTGACAAAGTTGTGTTTGTTGAAGAAGACGAGAAGGCTGTTGAGATGCTAAAAGAGAACCTTGAGTTGAACAAGGTTGCAGACAAAGCGAAAATTGTTGTTGGTAATGTGTGGGATTACCTACGTCGTGCTATTAACAAGCGCGACCAATACAATGCTATAGCTGTCGATCCACCAGCATTCATTCCTCACCTCGAAGCCTACGAGAAGGGATTACGTGCATACCGCACCCTCTATAGCCAAGTAGCGCGTATAGCGTCCTCTGATGCATTAGTCTTTCTCAGTAGTTGTAGCACACATTTATCGCATGAAGGATTTATTCGCGTAGTTGCTGAGGCCTTCACGAAGGCTAAGCGTTGGTACACGGTACTAGGCAGCTTGAGGGGTATGCCGCCCGATCATCCAGCACGACCTAATTCTCCCCATTTAAACTACTTGAAAGCACTATTTGTATATATACACTAGGTACTGTAGGCTAAATTTAAAACATAACATGGATGTATGTGGATAGGTTCTGCTAGAAGCAATTCCTAGGAAATCGAAAGGCATACAGCCCGTACCATACAACATAAAGATTCTTTATTTACTCTTGTACAGAGTAGACCACTGGCTAAGCGAGGAGTCTAACTGCAGGTTCCTGGGATGCCTTATGCCTCAGTGTGTCTCAATGAGTAGTGGTAATAGACCAGATTATTTCGTGCTGAGCAAGCAAGGATTTACGGGATTAACACGTAGCCCAAGGTTTCATAGGCCACGCTGGCCTTACTGCTCAAAACCTTGGTGTCCGGGAAATAGAGTATATGACTGTGGTAATATGCGCTATGTAAGAGCGACAAGCCCTCTTGAACGTGAGTGTAGGCTGAAAATATATGGCCAAAGCTTACTATCGAAAATTCTGAGTTCTATCCCAGAACTATTAGCTACAGAGAATATACATGGGTTTGTGGCCCGTTATTTCTCAACAAATCTTTCGGAAATCCTTCCAATAGTTTTAGGATTAGAAAAGTATAAAGCAAGCAATGGGGTAAATCAAGAAGAGACTCTAAGTGTAAGGAATATTGATGGTCGCGTAGTCATTGTTGGCGGCGGCTATGCCGGGATGGTGTCAGCACTTGAGCTTAGCAAGTACAATGTTAAGAGTATCATAGTAGATTATAACGGTACTTTAGGTGGCTTCTTGAAGTACGTAAACCAGGACATTGTTGAGATAAATAATCTCACCGATAAAGCTCGGGATGTGGTGCCTGTTGTAAGAGGCTCGTACATAGGCTTTTACGATGAGGGCCACGCAATCTTAGCTAGTGATGGACTCTACATTACGCATGACCCTATAATATATGCGGGCGGGGGAGAGTCCCCTCCCCCTGTTACTGTAAATAACGACTTGCCAGGCATAGTTTCAGCCCACTATGGACTTGAAATCCTACACCGAACTAGTTTCAGACCTCGGAAAGTAGCTGTTATAGGGTATGGTTACTGGGCATCTTATGTAGCTGACACTATCGCCAATAAAGGTATTGAAACTTATCTTATCTCAATTAGAGGGGCCGTAAAGAAGGGATACAGACCGGAAAAGGCTCAGTTTATCGAGTCAAAGTCTATTAGGGGGTTTTATGGCGGCGAGAGAGTTCATGGAATCCTTTTGGGTGATGGTAGCCGCTTAGAGGCCGACATGGTATTGTCGGCTCTTGGGGAATACCCGGATGCCCACCCGCTCTACGGTGTAGGCTACACACCAATATACCGGAAGAGGTGTTGGGTATTCGGAGTTAACCCTCCTGCTCCCGGAGAGAGTGTTAATGGCAATATTGTTCCAGCAGGCTCTGTGTTGGGCTACGAGGATCCACATGTTGTCGAGGTAAGCGCAAAGTATGCAGCAACACTAGTAGCCTACCTGCTTGGCTCGGCTTCAGAGCAGGATCTTGAGCATTATTATAGCGAGCTTCTTGAAGCACTCAAAAAAGCTGAGTTGTCTTGCTTAGAAGTTTCGAGACCCCCTGTATGGCTTAGCGGGTCTATCAGTGGTCTACAGTTCATTGACTTTGACGAAGACATATTACTACAGCACGTCTATAATGTCTGGGTTAAAGGCTATAGGCGTATGGAAATGCTTAAGCGCTTCACTGGTCTTGGCACGGGAGCAGAGCAGGGCAGGTTTTCTGCAGTATCCACGGCATTAATCTTAGCGTCTCTAGAAGGCATAGACCCTCTAACCATAGGCTTGTTCCGCGCGCGTCCACCGTATTCAAATCCTGAAGTAGATGTGCTTGCTCAGATTAGGATCTAGGTTAAGTTGAGGTGGCACTAATGGGTTTGCCCCGTGTCTCCTTCAGTAGTGAACTTCCTCAAACAGCTGACATAGTCATTGTTGGTGGTGGTGCTGCAGGAATAGCTACAGCTTATGCTTTTGCGCGACTAGGTTACACTGAGAACCATAGAGTCGTAGTAGTTGAGAAGGGATTTCTAGGTTATGGATCATCTACGCGTAACGCAAGCAGATTCCGTGTACACTTCTTCTCAGAGGAAAATACAAGGTTTGCCATTAAGTCAAGGCGTAGGATACTTGAATTACCTAAGATCACTGGTGTCAATCCTGTAATAACTCTTGGTGGCTACTTATGGCTCTTTAAGACCGAGGAAGCCTTCAATGCCTTTAAGAAGTTTAATGAAAAACTCTGGAAACCGTACGGTGTACCAGTGCAATTTATGGATATTGATGAGGCTAGGACAAAGTTCAAGCGAATAAACTTAGAAGGTTTTGCGGGTGTAGCATATGGTCCTCAGAATGGTGGAATACACCATGACTACATGATACTAGCTATGGCGTCATACGCCATGAAAGGAGGCGTCAAAATTGCATTATATAGGAAGGTTGATAGTATACTTGTTGAGGCCGGACGCATAAAAGGAGTAAGGATTAGAGGTTATGGTACAGTATCTGCGGACACTGTCATTATTGCTGCTGGTGTTTGGACAAAAACGTTACTAGAAAGACTAGGTATAAAATTGCCCCTTAAACCTATTAGGAAAAGCTTGCTTGTTACTGAGCCTTACAAGTACTTTTTGCGTGAATTTGTCACGGTCTTCGAGTCAGGAAGCTATGTTGCACAAACACTAAAAGGCGAGATAATTGCAACAGAAAAATATCCTCAAGGCGAACCTGAAACACTCGATGTCAGCGGTGTATCTCTGAGATGGATCATTGCAACAATGAAGTTCATACGAAGGCTTCTGGGCGATATTGGAGCTGGTATTATGAGGGTATGGAGTGGCCATTACAACGTCACTCCAGACCACAGTCATATCGTTGGAAGAGATGAGGAGTGGCCTGAAGGGCTGTATGTTTCAACAGGATTCAGTGGTCATGGACTCATGATGTCGCCGTATGCCGGTGAGTTGCTAGCCAAGTATATTGTTGAGGGGAAGATGCCAAGAGACCTTGAGCCTTTCCAACCAACTAGATTTAAAGAAGGTAAACTAATTAGAGAGAGCCTCATAATAGGTTAAAGCTGCATATCGCTAAGGTTCTTGTAATAATCTGGAATAATTTTTCCTGGGTATGGGGAAATGCCGAGAGAAACTACTCATGATGTGAGTGTGGTATCGCCTAAGCTAATAGAGCGTCATGTAGCGAGAAGCCCACTACTAGCTAGAGCGTGGAGATTGTTAGAAGAGGATGACGAGATACAAGAATTGCTGAGGATGAGTAATGTAATGGCTGTTAGTAGACTATTATACAATGACCACGGGCCTGTTCATGCGAGAATAGTTGCTGGGGCCTCTTTACACTTGTTTGAGTTATTATTAGAGACAGGAGTTAAGCCATCAACAATCAGAGATAGGAGCCTGGATAGTGTTGAGGAGGCTAAGCTAGTTGTTCTTTTAGCAGCATATCTTCATGACATAGGTAATGCAGTACATAGAGTAAACCATGAGTATATTGGTGCCCTCATGGCGAAGGATATACTTGACAGGATCCTGCCAGACCTAGGCTTTACTGGGAGGAAAAAATACAGTATAAGGCAAGAAGTAATGCACGCGATATACTCAACGGACTATGACACATATTGCTTAACTGTTGAGTGCGGCTGTGTAAAGGTTAGCGATGGGCTGGACATGGCTGAAGGGCGTGCACGCGTTCCATATCGAAGAGGTAAAATAGACATACACGCAGTTTCAGCCCTAAGTATAAGAAAAGTCGAGGTTGGACATGGAGAAAAGCCGGTGACAATAAGAGTACACATGAGTGATATGGCTGGATTATTCCAAGTTGAACATGTCCTCTTACCAAAGATACTCAAGAGCAGACTCGAGGACTACATTGAAGTAGTACTACATGTAAATAATAGAACAATACCTTACTACCCAAAGTAATAGAGGTAATGGGATAAAGCGAAGAGGTTGAGGGCCTCGGGGTGGGACTCGCCGGCTCATCCCAACAGGTGTCTACGGGCATAGGCCCGTGTCGCCGGCGCGGCGCCCAGCTCTATGTAAGAGTTACCATAAGGTCTTGTATAAGTATTGTGCAAGCATAAGCAATATTCACATCTTGTGGGCGACATTTTCCCTGGGTGAATAACATTCGCGCGGTGACAGGATACAAGTTCGAACTCTTGGCTACAATTCAAATTCCTCTACACGTTACCGGCGTATGGCTACCTATTCTTCACCCTAATCCATTGCTTTCTGGGAGCCTTGGCGCTGGTTTACTGTTAGACCCTCCCGCAATAGTCAATGTGTATTCTTGTAAGAGTAGATCAAGTAGTTGCAATATAAGTATTAGGTCAGCGGGCCAGCTACTTAGTAGCAATCTTGATGTCATAGAGGAGATAAAGCGCTCTTGGAGCGATCTTACAGGCCAAGATTTGCTTGTTGAAATTGACTTGCCTGTAGCCCTAGGTAAAGGTTATGCATGTAGTGCAATTGCTGCTCTTGGTGTTGCCATAGGGTATGGACTCAGAGCTGGGCTTACACTAGAAGAATCAAGCCGTATTGCGCACATTGCCGAGGTAAAAGCTGGTACAGGCCTTGGCGATGTAGTAGCCCTCCTCTATGGACGCGGATTAGAGATAAGATACTCGCCTGGAGGCCCTGGCTTTGCACGTGTTGAAAGCATCCCTGTACGCACTACAATTATTACAGCTACACTTGAAGGTTCTGTGCACACACATCAAATGCATAATAAGCTGGGGGAAAAACTATACAGCATCGCTGCTCCACGTCTGGCTTCTATCCTTAAGAAGCCTAGTTTTGACGTGTTTGTACGTGAGGCAAGACGCTTTAGCATTAAAGCGGGCTTTGTCAGTGATGAACTACGAGAATTTCTGGACAATCTCCTTGAAACAGGCTTGATAAAAGGTTGGTATGTGAAAAAACTTGTCCTAGTTGTAGTGCCTAGGAGCGAGAAAAGAGTAGAAGATATAGCCAATCTTCTTGTCAAGAGAGGGCTTAGGCCTAGAGTACACAAAACTTCTGACTCGCCCTTAAGAATACGATCATACGTGTAGAGAACCCAAGGATAATAATTATGCAACACTATATTGT
>JALTZF010000037.1 GCA_027046265.1 Pyrodictiaceae archaeon | reverse complement strand
CGTATGGGGATATTATAGTACTGGAGTTTGAAGGGTTTGACGTTCACGCTAAGCCTAATACTACTCTCCCGCTAGCATTGAGGATCCAAGCCCTAGTGTCTCGCGGGGGCTCCGAATACTGGCTCAACACTAGTATCCCCTTACTCTTAAGAGTCTCGGAGGCTTCAAGAGTGCTATCCCTCATAGATTATGGCTTTGTGGGTGTAGGCCCATTCGAAGAGGCTTATGGTGTAAGGCCCTACCTCACATTCTTCAGCAATACTAGTAGCGGCGTTGTTGACTGGGTATACCTCAGCATAGTTGTTTCTGGCGGAGTCTTTGAGGATAACCGCTCAAGAATAATTCTAGGCTACGATGCTTCAATCCAGCCAGGAGGCTCAGCAACTCTAGAGCTTCCAGGACTAGCAAGAGTCTATGGGCCTGTGCGCTTGGCAGTCAATGCTACAATTATGCTGAGGCTGAGTGATGGCTCGCTAGCCGTTATACGCCAAGAACACATTGTTGTGCTGGGGCCTGCTGAGGCTTATGAGCCTCTTGTAGTGGCTAGTACTGCGACCCTGTATAATGGCCAGCCTGTCCTTGTCTATCCGGGCCAAAGGAGTGTTGAGCTACGCTTAGTGCTGCTCAACACTTTGCCTAGGCCGTTATCCTCTATCACTCTAGAAGCTAGTGTGCCCCATGGCTTCAACTTGTCAAGCGTGAGTGGCTCATGTCTAGCAGGGGTCGCTGCTGGGTCAACTTGTAGTGTCTCGTTAGTGTTTGATGTCTCTGACTCCGTTAGACCTGGACAATACAATGTTACCCTGGTAATTGGGTACACTTATACTAGTGGTGGTGCAGTATACAGGGGCTCAGTGCACAAAAGGGTGCCACTACTAGTCCACGATGTCCGCGTCTACGGGCCCCGCATTGAGGTTGCCGCTGTGAGGTGGGCAACGAGTACTGGTAGAGTCTACGCGTTTAGTGGCGTATATGAGCTTGATGTTGTCCTCGTGAATCGTGGCCGCGAGGCAGCCTATGGTGTTGTGGGGCGTGTAGTGCGTGTCCAGGATGGGTTAGAGCCAGTAGTTGATTCTTCAACGTGTAGCCAAGCGCTTCCGCCTGGGGGCTTCTGTACTCTCAGATACACTTTTAGCCTCGAGACTGCTCCTCCAAAACGGTACAGTGTGGAATTAAATATTACATATCAGAGGCTTGACAGTGGCCTTAATGTATTGATGGAGTCAGAGAAGAGTATTAGTGTAGCAGTAGACCCGCCACCTAGAGGTGTTGGGCTAAGACTAGTAGATAGTGGGTGGCTCAACAGCTGGCCAGTCTACCCTGGTACAAGCAGTGCCACGTACGTGGTCACCATCGCTAGTAGCTGGGCTTACCAGGTGGCAGGGGTCCATGCCAGGCTAGCTCTACCCTGGGGTGAAGAGGTAGAAGCCTACTATGATGGCCCCCTCCAGCCATATGGCTCTACAACACTGGAATTTAGCGTAGACGTACCCGGGGCTACTAGGCCTGGATCGTACTACGCGGAACTCGAGGTTAGCTATGTAGTGTTAGCTCCTGGCACTACAGTAGAGCACGTAGATAAGTATAGGGTTAGGTTAAATGTGAGTAGCCCGAAGGAAGCCTTCAGTATAGTTACAGCACAGTGGAGGAGTGAAGCTCCAGGCAAAGGAAGCGTGGGCGCTGTCTTGAGGATTGTACTACGCAACAACGAGCTTCCCTCTGCACGTGGGCTTGTAGCTATTCTAGAGTCTAGTGAGGGAGTAGTCTTTACTGTGAATAATGAGTCGAGAGCTAAGATACCATTGACTCCATTAGAGTCTGTGAATGTTGAAGAATTATTGAAGGCCATCAATGCACAAGTACCACTCGCTAGGCCTACGGGTAGTGGCGGCGGTGCACAGGAGGCTTCTATAACTGGTAAGGGTTCATTATTCTATGTTGATGCACCCCTAACAATCTATACTAATACCTCGAGGATCAACGTTAGTGTATCCGTAGAGTTTACTGATCCTTGGGGCTCAACTCATACTGCTGGCCCCTACACTGTCGAGGTTCTAGTGCCAGGCAGGGTTACTGGGTTTAACGTGTCTATAACGCCTCAGCGTGCTACACCCATTAATGGGACTGTAGAGGCGAGACTTGTAATAGTGAATAGTGGAGGCTCACCTGCTCTTGACGCTGAAGTTATAGTTGTGCCTAAGGTTGCTATTGTCTTGCCGCTAGAGCCTAGGCTACATCTTGACAGTATTAGTCCTGGCTCTCCCGTTGTTTTACCAGTTGTCTTCTCATACAACCCTGCAGGCGTACAAGTTTATGGTGGTGAAGCGCCTAGGTACATGGCTGTACCCGTGCTTGTCACTATAATGTATCGTGACTTGCTAGGCAACTTCTACACGTACAATTCCACTGTTACGCTCACCCTAGAACCACCCATAGATGTAGGGCTTATTGATGCCAAGGCCGAATTGCAGGGGTCCAGGCTTCTTGTAGGAGGCACTATCGTCAACCGGGGGCTTGCTGTTGCGCGGAGTGTTGAAGTTGTAGTACATGCTGGCGGTACCAGGGCTTCAAGCTTCCTAGGAGATCTTGACCCTGCTTCGCAGACTGCATTCCGCATAGACCTAGACGTGAGAGAAAATGTTGGAGAGGTAGTCATAGAGGTAAGGTACCTTGACGACTATGGTGTCAAGTGGACTCGTACTGAGAAGCTACCAGTTAGGGTTGCTACAGCCTCCACGGCCACCACACTGCCTGGGGAAGAGGCTGTTGCTGGTTATCGTGAGTACTTTGGTGCTGTTGTTGCTGCTGTAATAGTGTTCTTGGCTGCAGTATTCATCCTTGTTAGGCGGCACTTAAAGAGGACTATTGTTGAGGGTGTAGGAGAGGCTTGAGCCTACTAGTATTCGTCTACGATGCAGTAAGACTTGCAGTTAAGAGTATTACTGAGAGGAGGTCGCGTGCACTACTAACAATAGTGGGCATAGCTATTGGGCCCATGGCCCTAGTGGCTATTATAAGTGTTGTAAACGGTTATTCAGACTATGTGCTCTCTAACCTACAGAGCCTCGGGCAGAACCTCATCATAGTAACGCCAGCACAAGACTACAAGTTTACTGAGACAGACCTGAATAAGATAAGGATGCTTGAAGGCGTCCGGAGGGCCTCACCATTCTACTTGATCTACGGCTATGTCCGCATGCCCTCGGGCGAGAAGAGAATCACAATCTACGCTACATCTGTTGATTTGATGTTCGAGGCTATACGTGGGATAAAGTTGCTTGAGGGCCGGAAGCCTTCTCCAAGCGAGATACTAGGCGCCGTTATAGGCTACAACATAGCATTCGACAATGATGGTTCACGGGCCTATAGTGTTGGTGACCCAATAATAGTCAAGACATACGAGGCTTATGGCGGCAGGATTGTAGAGAAAAAGGTTACACTCATTGTTACTGGTGTAGTCGAGAAGTTTGGTGGAGCACTCTTCCTCAGCCCCGACGACAGCCTCATCGTGCCTACTGATGCTGGCAAACGGGTTTTTGGGCTTGATGAGTGGACTGGCATCCTAGTCTTGGCCGAGAACAGCCAATACGTGCCCAAGCTGACTATCGAGATTAGGGAGATGTACGGGAATCTTGCTGATGTCATGTCTTTCCAGGGCATAGCAAGGATAATCAATAGTATAACGGGGGCCATGCAGTTTATTGCATTAGCTACTAGCCTTGCAGCCTTTGCTGTTGCAATAGCAGGAATAGCAGCAACAATGATTACCAGCGTGATGGAGAGGTACCGGGAGATAGGGGTAATGAAGGCTCTGGGCTTCACTGATGGCCAGGTACTAGCAATAATAATGACTGAGGCACTCCTCATGAGCTTTATAGGCGGCGTCGTGGGCGTCTCGATAGGATCTCTTGGAGCCTACATGCTATCCCAGAGGGGCTTCACGTTAAGAGGGATATACACCACGATAACTATACAGGCAAGTCCAGAGATAACGCCAGGACTCATACTCCTAACTCTCGGCATGTCAGCACTAGTAGGCGTTATCGGAGGCCTACTCCCAGCCTACCGCGCAGCAAAGATACCGCCAGCAGTAGCCCTGAGATACGAGTAGGCAGGAGCATAGAGCCGCGCAAGACTATAACTCTATAGACTCTCTCAGCAGCCTCTTAACCTTCCTAAGCATATCACTATAACTCACCAGCCTAGAGCCAGCAATTCTCCTCACAACATCCGCAAAGCCGTAGTCGTCTCTCACCATTACGGCTCCTCTCGCGAGGGCATGCCTCCAAGAGGGCTTCTTGACTAACTCCTCAAACTCTTGAGGAGTCAGCAGAACCGCTTCTACTCCTGGCTCTAGTAGTTCAGACACTACATCATACCGGTCTAGTACTCTCACACCCCTAAATGCGTCTGAGACTACTAGCAAGTCAATATCGCTCCAGAGGTTGAAGTCGCCACGTGCATAGCTCCCATGAAGTATCACTGTTACTCTGCCCAGGCTCTTGGCTAGATTCTCTCCCACCTTACGGGCCTTCTCTAGTGCTTCAAGCCAAGCCTCAACCCTCTTTCTGGGGATCTTCACACCATTCCACCACACAGCCCTTAACGGTATAGAGCACCTTGGAGGCACACTCTATAGACTCCCCGGAATCCCTCTCGGTGTAACTCTCAAAGGGTACTGCCTCTCCAGCCCAGGCATCAGGGTACCTTGGTGGTATGTACATCTTATTGAGCAACGCAATACACTCCCTCAACTCTTTCAGATTACCACAAATATTGCTAGCCTTCCTCCACAACTCCATTAAATCATGCCCAAAAGATTCCACTCCAACACCACGTAGTATAGCCTTAAGCGAGTACTCGGCGACCTGGTGAGACTTAAAACATGACCACGCGTGGAAGTCGTGCCTAGCATCAGACTTAGCAGACTCAAGAGTGTACTCTGCTTGGCGCAACCAGCGTCTTGCCTCACTACAATCTATCATAGCTCGCCCTACGCCTCCATGGGTCAATGATGAAGAGATAGAAGCTTAACCCCCCAAGCTCCAAGAAGCTGGCACCGGAAGGGTTTAAAGATGACGCCAAGAACGTGATAGTGTTGCTATAGTATTCACTAAGC
>JALTZF010000036.1 GCA_027046265.1 Pyrodictiaceae archaeon | reverse complement strand
CCAAAAAGGATTAGAGGATATTTAAGTGAAGGAATGATACTTGCAGCCGGGTGCGACAATGGTCAAAGACCCGTTCTAGTTGTTGTCGGCGACGAAGCAGAGCCTGGATGGAAGATATGTTAATTGTTAATAATTTATCCAAATAGTGATCTAAAATTTTAAAAGTAACAGAGTATAGTGCCTCTGGGTGCAGCAGTTTTTGAGTGCTCTTGTTTGTGTTACTGGATTTGGCCGAGTTGGTAGTGTTACTGCAGATATCTTAAGAAGCGAGGGTTTCGAAGTCTTAGTCTATGATAGCTCTATGCGACGTGTAGAAGAAGCAAAATCACTAGGCTTCAAAGCATACCTTACAGATGCGACAAGCGCAAGTTCTGCAAAAATCATAGCATCAAACTGCGAAGTCATAGCTACAGCGTTGCCTAGCAAGATAGCAGAACAAGCCCTTCGCACCCTAATTGAGAATGGGGCTAAGAAGATAGTTGACGTATCATACATACGTGACCCGTTCATATACAATAGATTAGCACAAGAAAAGAACACACTATTACTGGTTGACGCTGGCATAGCTCCTGGACTAACTAATATTCTTGCAGCACACATAGTCAAATCATTTAATGAGCCTCTTGAAGTTATCATACATGTTGGTGGGCTCTCAGCAAAAGAGTCAGCATTAGGGCTTGTTGCCTCTTGGAACATGGAGGATATGCTTGAAGAGTATACGCGGCCTGCAAGAGCGAGAATAGGAGGTAAATATGTGGAACTCGACCCAGTATTAGACGCTACTACTGTGGAGATTCCTGGTATAGGAGTATTCGACGCAATGCCTACAGATGGGCTTAGAACTCTGCTAAAAACCTTGAACAATGTTCCTATCTTAGTAGAGTATACTTTAAGGTATAGAGGCCATGCAGAATTATTCAAAATGCTTAAACAACTAGAACTACTCTCTAGCAAGAACTACGTTGTTGAAGGCTGCTCAATCACGCCCAGAACAATGCTGGCAAGACTGCTCGAGGATAAGCTACCAAAGAGAGGTGATCGCATTATTACTTATGTTAAGGGTGTAGGAAAAGATAACAATGGAAATATGATAAAAGCTGAATATATCCTAGACGTAAGCCAAGATGATCTTGGCATCAAGATTCCGATATTAAGCTATATGACAGGGTTTATGCAGGCATGGTTTACACAGAAAGTAGTAGAAGGGTTCAAGAATGCAGGCGTTGTTCCGCCAGAAAAACTTGCTGATTTGTTGCCAGAAATAATTATGAAACTTAAGGAGAAAGGAATCACATTAAAGAGAAGAGTTTGCCTAGAAGAATCGCAGTGATGAATGGTATTACCTCCTACCCCCTTATTTCGGGGGGATGCGGAAGCCCTACCGCTACTGATACTACTCTGGCAGTGAAGATGAAGCATTAGTTATGAGCCTTTGTAGAATTTAGACTTTCTTTCCTCTCTTAGTTTCTTTATCTCAAGACATATCATCCTTAAAGTCTTAAGTTTAGAGTCTACCTTGTCAATTATTACCCTTTTAGTGTACTCCCACCACTTACGCGGATAGCGCGACTCTTCAATTATAGGATTTAACCCAAGACGTTCAGCAGCCTCAGCTATCTCTTCTGGTTTTGGTTTACGCACTGCAAACTTCAAAGATACCTTTCGGCCTTCACTCCGTGATAGAGTAGAATCTATGTATGCTGGCCATACGATTATACGCTTATTTCTATAATCTCTACTCAAGCTTGCCCCACCAACACACTCCAAAATGACCGGGATACCAGGTCTCCATTTTAATTCATAGAGAGGCTCGGCACGAGGGTACTCTCTTCATTATCTTCTGCTCGATAATCCATCATCATTGCCCAAAAATATTACTGCCACTAATAGGCTAAAAAGAGTGAGGCCTTGGTGATGTCATCTACTACTCAAATTCTGAGTGAATATGAATTCTAATAATGAAACATTTATCACCAGCATACTAGACTACTCAGCACCGGGCACAGGTGTGACAAAATATATTTTCGTGACAGGCGGAGTGTTGAGTAGTGTCGGCAAAGGCATAACTACAGCTTCAATAGGGTTGCTCCTTAAAGCTAGAGGATATAGTGTTACTGCCATAAAAATAGACCCCTACATTAATGTTGATGCTGGAACTATGAATCCCTATATGCATGGCGAGGTTTATGTTACAGAGGATGGGGGAGAGACTGATCTCGATCTTGGCCACTACGAGCGTTTTCTAGGCGTAAATCTTTCAAAACGTAATAATATAACAACAGGACAGATATATCTTTCAGTTATTGAGAGAGAAAGGAGAGGCGACTACTTGGGTCAAACAGTACAAGTTATTCCTCACATAACAAACGAGATAAAGTTTCGAATACGTGAAGTCGCCAAGCTAACAGATGCTGATATAGTACTTGTAGAAGTTGGGGGAACTGTTGGCGACATAGAGGGACTACCATTCCTTGAAGCTATAAGACAAATGGGTCTCGAGGAAGGATCCTCGAATACTTTATACATACATGTGGCATTAGTTCCTGTATTAACCACAACTGGTGAACAGAAAACCAAGCCTGTACAGCATAGTGTACAGGAGCTTCGGAGAATAGGTATACAACCAGACATCATAATTGCAAGAAGTACTAAGCCGTTAGAGGATGAGGCTAGGAGAAAAATAGCTCTTTACGCTAATTTACCTCCAGAGGCAGTCTTCAGCAATCCTGATGTAGAATACATATACGAGGTCCCGCTAATACTTGAAGAACAGGGTTTGGGGAGCTTCATAGTAAAAAGGCTTGACCTTAAAGACCGCAAACCTGACCTAGATTATTGGAAAGAATTTATTAGTAGACTTAAATCCTCAACAAAGCCAGTACGCATAGCAATGGTAGGCAAGTATACAAAACTTAAGGACAGTTACCTTAGCATAATTGAGGCTATACGTCATGCAGCGGCTACGTTAAAGCTTAGACCCATACTTAACTGGTATGAATCAACTATGATTGAAAAAGGGGATCTTAGCCCTCAAAAGCCCGTTGAAGAGAACGATGCCGTAATAGTTTTGCCTGGATTCGGCGCACGTGGAACTGAAGGTAAGATAGCTGTAATACGAGAAGTTATAGAGAAGAAGAAACCCTTCCTTGGAATATGTTTTGGCATGCAACTCGCCGTTGTAGCCATAGCAAGGTATCTTGCCGGTCTTCGGGAGGCACACAGCACAGAGATAAACCCTAAGACACCATACCCTGTAATAGATTTGCTCGAAGAACAAAGACAAGTTGATAGGCTCGGAGGCACCATGAGGCTGGGATCTTACCCTATTAAGTTAATACATGGAACCCTGGTTCACAAGCTCTACAATGGAAAAGAAATAGTATATGAAAGACACAGGCACAGATATGAAGTGAACCCACTTTATCTCGATAAGCTTGTTGCAGCAGGAATGGAGGTCTCTGGATACAGCCTAGATAAGGGGCGAGTAGAATTTATAGAGCTAAGGGATCACCCATTCTTTGTAGGTAGTCAACCTCACCCAGAATTTAAAAGTAGACCAATGAATCCAGCCCCACTATTTATAGGACTCCTCGAACACAGCTACAGAGTCAGCGGCTAATAAGGCCCAAACGTAATAGAGTAATTAACAGCTACAACTTTTTATGCTGTCCTTAAGTCACGCTTTATTGAAGGAGAAATGGTCTATTGAGGCAAGGAAGGTAGACTGGTATAATACTGTGATACCACAAGATTTAACAGAGGGAGAAGGATGTTGCACGCTCATGACGGTTCAAAGAGGTACTGGTTGCTTGGCAAGCCTGGTATATTAAGGCTCCTCGCAATATTGTATGAACATGGCCCCATGCCTATACACCATATACCACGTTACGGTATGGGCGTTGGCACAACTTATAGGAGTGCGAGAGAAGCTGCTTTACTTGGGCTAGTAAAGCTCTACTATTGTGGTACGAGTAAATGTGTAGAACTCACCGAAGAGGGAAAGATCGTAGCTAAGAAACTCCATGAACTACTATTAGTTTTAGAAGAGTTAAACCTAGTAAGGTAAATGACAGAGTAAAGCATTCACCTTAGTAGTAAGTATCAATAGTGGGAAAGAGGAAAGAACTTATACCCGATGAGGAGCTGTCGCCCACGCTGAAAAGTGATGTAGTCAACCTGGCCCTGAGGGCTGACGCTTTCTTTTAGATCTTCTTATAGTTAATCTTTACAGTTTGCATAGACAACTACTTGTACGATCTTCCTCTTTTCTAGGCCCGCAGCCCTCGATAAAACTTCATATGCCTCCTCACTATCAACATCATAAATCTTATCAGTATCAACGCAAGCGATATTTATGTGATTATAAGCGCTATCATAATGTGTTTCACCAGCAACATCAAAGCTTTTTATGAAACCAAGCTCTTCCAACAATTGAAGGTTATTGTATATTGTACTAGGACTTATACTAGGCATTTGGGATCTCACTATTTCTACTATTTGCATAAAGCTAGGATGCTTCTTTATGTTTTCCAACACTATTTTAGCTATTGCTAAGCGCTGAGCTGTTACACGATAACCTCTACGGCGAAGTTCAACTATAAGCCTTGCTAATACATCATCTCTATCCCGACTTGCGTTCTTCTTAAACACTTCGTTCCCTTCAACATAATATTTTGTGGAAAAGTTTCCAAGATCCATTCTCCACCATCTCACTAACTACTCATTTTACCTGGAGTAGGTTCCACTTAGTATTTTTTACAACTAGAAACTTATTACTGCTTCTATTCTATTTTATGGTGCACTCTCAGCTAAAGGAATTATCTTCATCCCCTTTTCCGATTGCGGTCATGCTGGGGAGTATTCAGCATATTCGCAAGAACCTATATCACCCAATGCATCTTAATATATTGTATGTACTTCTTCGCATTAAGACCATAGTAAAATGATAACGTGTAAAGTCAACGAAGGCCTGCAATGAATCTTAATACATCTGTTCGTGTCACTATACCTATTAAGTGGCCAGAAGAGTTGACTACTGGTAATCTACCAATGTCGTATTTGTTCATAAGTTCAATAGCTCTTAGAATATCATCAGTGTCTCTGATAGTTATTGGAGGAGTTGACATATAATCTTCAACTTTTGCATCGATTTTACCTTCGACAAAAGCCTTGCCTATATCACTTAACGTTATGACTCCTACAAGTTTTCCAGCATGATCTACAACTGGTGCACCTCTCATGTTACGAGATAGCAATTCTCTTACGAGTTCACGTAGCGGCGTTTCTGTTGTAGCAACATAGGGGTTGCGTGTGGCGATCTCAGCTACAGATACACGTGGTATACTTATCATTCTCGTTATCTTTATGCTAGCCTGGCTACTAACAGGATCAACATGTACAACAAGGCCTTCGATACGTATTCCTATATATGGTGTGGGGCCTATCTCTATTCTATCGCCAGGCTTTAAAGTTTTACGTATATCACCATACACTCTAATTATAGCTCTTCCACCTTCTGGATTTAATAAGTCAAAGATCTCAATATTTGTCAATATTACATCAAGCTCTTTGCCTTCCTTTCTTATTTTAATGGGTAGTTGAGTCACAGCACTACGCATTATTTCGTAGGCCTTTAAAGTGGGCATATAACCGCCGCTTGGCCCAGTCTTCGACTCTATAAGACCAAGCCCTTTAAGTGATAAGATAATGTTACGTACAGTACCCTCGTCACGGCCTATAAGATCAGCTATTTCCTTGCTTTTTATTAGTCTACGCTTTTGTTCGTAGAGCTTTATGAGAGCTTCTAAGACTTCTCTCTGTGAAAGAGTTAGCCTATAAGACAAATTCGGCCCCATTTTACAGTGTTGTACATTTAGATTTTATTTTTTATTTTATAATAAGCCAGTAGCAACCAAGAAAATAATTGCTTCTAACTCAACGAAAATATTTATTGCCATTATAGTTCTTCAACTCTTTCAACCAGTAGCAGTGTACCTTTTTTGTCGAGAACCCTAATAGAATCACCTGCATGAATTGTTGTCCTACCAATATTCTTTGCTAGCCAATACTCACCTTCGACAAGTACAAAGCCTTGTTCACCTGGTCTTATTTCGTCTATTGCTTTTCCTGTTTTACCAATAATCTCTGGCGTATATGTAGGCCTTGCACGCCAAGCCTTTGCTGCTTTATACACTATAATGCCCATAAATAAGGCTAAAGGAATAAATACAGCAAGCACAGTCTTGAAAGCTGCCTCAATAACTTCTTGAGAAATAAACATTTCTTTCCCGCTAAATGCTATAATAAAGCCTAGAAATGATAGTAAGATACCTGTTAGCCCGACTACTCCAAAGCCGGGTATTAAAGCTATTTCTATAATAATTAACATTATTCCAACAAGTAATAGCCCTATAGCCACTATGCTTGCACTAAATCCCAGCCCAAATAAGCTCAGAATAAGCAGAGCTATGCCTGGCACAAGCATAGAAGGATGCCCTGAGGCTAATCCGAGTAGTATAAGGAGAATTGCTATGCTTGAAAGAAGAGATCCTATTATTGGATCAGAAAGCAACTGAGCAAGTCTAAGCCCTAAAGGCATAGTGTAAGTCTCAATAACATACTGTTTATCTATTATGAGTTTCTTAGAGAGTCTTTCTATAAATGTATTATTTATCTTGCTTATAAGCTCATGAACAGAGTTTGCGACAACATCTATGACGCCCAGCTCTTTAGCTTCATCGGCTAGTAGCACCACATTCTTGTACACAAAGTCTCTTGCAATACTATAATTACGCCCATGTATCTTTAGACAAGCCTCCATCTGCTTGTAGATAGGATTTAAAATTTTAGATTCGTTTATTACTCTAAAACCCTCACCTGCCATTTCAACTGGCTGAACAGCCCCAATTATTGTTCCAGGCTCCATTGCTGCAACATCACTACAGACAAGTATCATAGTACCAGCACTAACAGCCCATCTATCAACAACAAAAACAGCTATTGGTATAGGAGAATTACGCATGTACTCAATAATCTCCAGTGTAGACTCCAACGAGCCTCCAGGTGTGTTAATCTTAATAATAATAATGTCGGCATTACGTGCTAGACCGTAGTCTATAAGAGACCTAACATAGTCAACAGCTGCTCCAGACACTATACCTTCTACTTGACCGAGAACTATCAAGCTCTCCTGCTTAGCGATACTAATACCAGAATATAACGCTAGCTCAAGAGCTAGAAACAAAACAAGCATTACTACAATTAATCTACGTAGGCTACCAACCTTCGTCTTATACCACCGTTCTTAAAAAACAGATTCTCTATACTCTTATAGTTATTATGTCATTTCTAGGATATACAAATCCCAGCCTCTCTTCGAATACCTTCTATTGTTAGTAAAATGTAATATTAGCAGAAATAAATCAGCTAAACATCTAACAGCTACACGAGAATCCCATACCTAAGGCACTTGCATATATTGTCAATTAAAATAGATCAATCACATACTAAAATCAGTATTACAGATTACTTAGTGTCTAAACGTTAGGCAACAGAAGGAGAACGAAATAACCCTAATGTTGTCACTATACATAAACACTCAGATTCAAGTATGGGGAGTAAAGAACTTTCAAATGTAATCTCTAGATCTTTTGTCGTGTATAAATTGACTCTATAGTACTGATAATGTGTACAAGACTACTCTATTTCATATGCTCTAACGTAGTTACCCTCCAATGATAAGACTAGACCAAACCGATAATAAGCTATCAGATAAATGACAAAAACTATGTGTTGACAGTCAAGGCCCATTCACGCAACCCATTCACAGCCATATAGAGGCTACGTTGAACCGTATGTGCTACGTAGAGATTGTTCGGAGATTCTAAAACGTAATTACCATTCTCTTTTCTTTGTTCACCTAATAACTTAAGTATTGTTGTAACCATCACATTAAGACCACGAGCTAATGATCCATAACGCCTTAGAAGTAATCTGGAATCCCAGTTCAATCCAAAGATCATGAATGAAGCATGATAGAGCATATCCTCTTCCATAGTAAGTCTTTTAGCTAAAGTTGCTGCGTGACCTCTTTCTCTTACAAGTCTTACATAGTGCTTAGGTGTAAATGCATTAACGTACATATAGCCTTTTATAAGCCCAATAGCGCTAACTCCTACTGCTAAAAACCTGTCATAATCGACTATATATTCATCTATTAATGCCGATGCCTTGTCCATACACCAAGGTGTTGCCGGCTGATAGCCAGCATCCCAAGCAGCCCGAAGAATAGTTTCATAGAGCTTGGGTTCCATTGGATGCCAAGGACCCTCTCGTTTTTTACGAAAGAGACTCCATAATCCTGGGGCGGGCATAAGCGGATAAAAGGTTACCTGGCTAGCACCTAGTCTAAAAGCTAGTCTGGCTTCGCTATGAATAATCCTTGGCGTGTCATTCCTAATTCCCCACACAATATCTATGTTGAGTGTCTTAAATAGACCACGAGCCACTTCTAAAGCTTGTAGCGCAGTTTCAACTGTGACATTAAACCTGCCCAATTGATGTAGCCTCTTATTACTTAATGCTTGAATGCCTATGCTTAATCTCTCAACTCGGGCCGAGCGAAGCACATGAACAGATTCATCGTCTATATCTAATGGGCTAGCCTCCACTGAAACGTTTATATTGTGGCCAAAATGAGTTCGAAGTACGTCTATCAGCTCTGCAAGAGCGTAAATGTCTATAGTTGGTGTACCCCCACCTATGTAAACGGACTGGACTTTAGCTTCATCGGCTTTTGAAGCAAGCCACATACTCTCGCTCATAAGAGCTTTCATGTATTCCTCATTAATTGCTTTATCAAAAGGATAACGAATAAAGCAGCAGAAACGACAAAGAGGACGATGACAAAACGGCATGTGAACATAGAGAGCATGTGAGCCTTTTACACCAGATATAACATTCGCATGGTACTGAGGATCAGCAGGCGTTTCTCTAAGTATCCTGAAAAATGTGCTAGCGCGGTGTAGGGCTATACTAGCCGCTATTTTACCTATGTATATTGCTTTCCTTGACAATAGGGTTCTATCTCTTTCACTTTCTTCCACAATAGTTCCCCGATGACTGTTATGATATAATAGAGGAAGACTTGCAACATGTCGTAATGTCCTCTGCCGGTATATTGTATATGTCATTCAACCCTTATCTTCATTTATACATATGCAGATTAAGCCACAGTTATAAGGGTTTATTTGAGTCAGACTCTATTTTAGCACCACAGTAGTTCAGAATTAATAATGCTTGCCTCCATTGATTAAATAACACTATCTTTCATTTTTCTGGAATTCTCAAGCCCATTGAGTTGCAAGCAATGTTACAGTATGTGAGTTAAACATAGTCCTATACGTACTTTAATAACATAAGAAGGATATCTAAGCACTAGCTAGAAGATGCAAAACTTCAAGAGTATAAAGTTGCAAGTTTAAGGATCATTTATTGTATTGATAAATACCACAAAAAACTGTATATTTTTGATGGCATGACTTATATAAAGCCCGAAAGGGACTCTAACCCCTATTATGGCACATATAACGTCTATATTATTATTGCTCGACATATAAAACTAATATCTATAGCTATTTGAGAAGCTGCTACTAAAAATTGATTAATTATTAGAATATTTCTATGTAGCGTAAACTGAATTATTATTGTATTGGGCCTAGACGGTGACTCGCCGTGGCTCACGCCTGCTAAATGTTATTGCATCAAATCCTGTGTGTTCAGGTAGCCCCCAAAGCTCACGGCGAAGTAGCTCTCTTACAGCAATACGTATTGCCTCGCTTCTACTACTATATCGTCCAAGCTTTACTAACTCGTCTAGACCTTCGAGATAGGTTTCAGGCATCTTTACTGTTACAAGCCTCACGTGTACCACCGTAGAGTACTCTGTATATTATGCGAAAAATTTAAAGCAGGGGAGGATGTATTACCCTTGTAATACTCCATTTGGTTCTAATAGCTACATCTGATAGCTACAAAGCTGAACGTTGGAGCAAACACCTTAGACTACTATAACATTTATCTTATTATATTTCTGGAAAGAAACCAGGTTTCTCTGCTAAATCTATTATCGGTATTGCTACCCAGCCAGGTTTAGTTGACTTTGAAAGTTCTATATGTTCACCTTGTTCGTCAACCTTTACTAACAAGTAATTACCATTACCTTTTAAGATAGAGCCGTCATCTATGTAGTAATAGAGCATTGGTATACCGTAGTACTTATAGTAGTCTCTAAGTACAGCTATTATAGCATATGTTAACTTGTTATCTTTATTCTTAAACCTAACAATATACGCCGGCTGACCTAGTGTAATTATTGTTGCTGCAATACGCGCTAAATCGTTTATTTTGCCTACCCGAACAGGTATAAGTTTCTCAGATAGTGTCTGTTGCACTTCTTTGCCACCCCTGGTCTCTGGGAGCTTGCTTGAAGATAAAAAGCTTCTAATAAGTATACGGTAGCTGAGTGGTGTGTAGAGTTGTATTTTGTGATTGTTGTTGGGCCTGCAGGTAGTGGTAAATCGTATCTCGTTGACGCACTGGGTGACTGGCTAGAAGCTAATGAAGTTAGTGTTGCACGTGTAAATCTTGACCCTGCAGCTGAATGGCTTCCATATACTCCTGATGTTGATGTTAGAGACTATATTGATGCGAGAACTGTTATGCAAAAGTATAAGCTTGGCCCTAATGGTGCCCTAGTAGCGTCTATAGACATGCTAGTAGACCATGCTGGTAACATTAAGAGTGAAATAGAAGCAACAAAAACAAACTATGTACTCATAGACACACCTGGCCAGATGGAGCTATTTGCTTTTAGGGATACAGGGCCTTATATTTTAAGAGAACTCGTGTACGAGAATAAGTCTGTTATAGTATTTTTGGTTGATGCTGTGCTTGTATCTAATCCACGTAGTTTAGCTTCAAGTTTGTTCTTGGCGTTATCCACTAGACTAAGAATAGGTATTCCACAAATAAATGTTGTATCAAAAGCTGACCTTTTGGAGCCAGAACACATGGAACAAATTGAAGAGGAGCTAAATAACCCAGAGGCACTATATTCTTCGCTTATAGAGAAGGGAGTTGACCCCCTAGTAGCTGAAGCCACTATAAAGGCTCTTGAAGCGTTGTCGCCTCCGGAAAGCTCCGTAAGTACGCCTCTTCGATTTGTGTCATCAGTATCGAGTTATGGGCTTGATGATCTGTATGCTGCTATACAGCAAGTACTGGCTGGAGGGGAGGATTTCCTTACTGAAGAGCCTAGCCCAAGACTCTAATCAACACATTTCAACGCATGCAATACTGCTTCACCTGCTGAGGACCCAAAAATATACACAACAGGTTCAAGGCCTATCCCTCCTTTATCAGCTATCACATCAACTTTGTCCACCTTAATCTTGGCAAGTTCTCTTTGTATATCACCATATATTTCTTGAGGGGATTCGTGTGGACCAGTGAAAATTACTTTTAGACCTTGTTTTTTGAGTCTTTCTATGCACTCGTCAATATATGCTATCACTACACCAGCCCTCTTGGAGGGATCTACCCTCATGACCATTAATAGTATGTTGGCTGTATGCTTACTTCCACCATAAGCTGGCTGTCCTACCGCTGTAGCACGATGATTCGCACGGACTATAGCTCCTGTTAAACCAACCACATCTGTTATTCTTTGCGCACCAGGTTTTGCTGCCACAATGTTTGTACCCACATTAGGGATAATCCTTGCTATACCAGGCCTTGAGAGAAACATGCCTATAGCTTCCTTGACCTCCTCTACTATAGGATCGACATTTGACGAAAATAAGCTAAAACATATATTACAGCTCGGAGATACACCATACTTCCTTATATGCATATCACAAAGATCTCCCCTAGATAAGACTAGATTTATATAGCTAGCAAAGAGAGCCATGTAGGACTGTACATCTCCCCTAATAAGCTGTGAAGATAGTGCATCTGCTACGGCAACAACTTCATTAAAGTCAACACCTAACTCGTCAAACGCCTTCTTAATAACATCTATATCTCGCTTCAAATACTTACTAACCATCGGCTGTGAAACACCCATAAGCTTTGCTATACGCTCTTGACCTAACCCCTTTTTACTAAGCATACGAGCAACTAGCGACTTTAGTAAAGGTGCGACATGCTTGGCAGCTAGCTCGTGCGGGAGCACTGCTACCTGCCCACCTAATATATTGTGCTTCTAACTAGTAAAGCATTTCATCTTGTATAAGACACTACTACTCTACCATGTGGGTAGCTCAGCATTGCCTCTCTATATCGTCGGTGGAGGAATTTCTGCAGAATATTTGACGCTCAAGGCATTAAAGATTATCATGAGCGCAGACAAGGTGTACGTTGACACATACACAAGCATAGCTCCAGGACTAGACGATGCACTAATAGCGAGACTGAACCCCTCAGCTGAGATCGTAAAAGCCACAAGAAATACTCTTGAGGAAGGGTCAAACAAGATCATAGAAGAGGCTAAAGAGTACAATATCGCCGTAGTTGTTCCAGGAGACCCACATTTAGCAACCACACATATCTCACTCGTAGTAGAGGCTAGGAGGAGGGGCGTTGAAGCATACATAATACCTGGCGTGTCAGGACTATATGCTGTAATAGACGAGTGTGGACTACAAGTCTACCGGTTCGGAAAAGTAGTTACACTAGTCTATCCGGAGAAAAATTATAAGCCATACACAACAATAGAAGTAATCCATGAGAATCATAGACGCAATCTTCACACAATGGTACTCCTAGACCTACGCCTAGATACAGGCAAAGCAATGACTATACCCGAAGCAGTAGATATCCTCTTAGAAATAGAGAAGGAACTAACGCTAAGAGAAAATCTCTCTCCAATACTAGAAAAAGCCCTACTAGTAGGTGTGGCAAGAGCTGGGCTACCAGACTCTTCATGCATAGCTGGAAAACCAGATAGATTAAAACGAGCCAATTATCCGCCACCACCTCACACAATAATAGTAACGGCACCAAAACTACACCCAATAGAAGAGGAGGCCCTACAAATACTCTGCAATCTAGCCTAGGAAACGAAGGAAACAAATACCTACCAATTCCCGCGATAAGACTAAAAACCACATAACATCAAACAAACACCACATACCCGGGGCGGGCCCGTCGTCTAGCCTGGTTAGGACGCCGCCCTGACACGGCGGAGGTCCGGGGTTCAAATCCCCGCGGGCCCACCAAAACTTTATCATTATCTTAATGGGATTATCCTTACAGTGTTCCTACGGACTATAATTAGTTTGTCATAAGGATTCTCTACTGACTTGAGAGCGGAGATTATTCGATTTGTGATATATTCCGGATTCACAGGTGGAATTCGCATTAGTATGACGCCTGGCACGTTAGGATTAGTGAGGGCTATTCTTCCGAAGTCCTTGTCAAATGTTATAATTATTCTCTTTTCTCTTATTGCGAGTTGTACTACTTGCTCATCACTAATACCAGGATTTACTTCCCAGACGGATACTACGTCGTAGCCTAGGCTTCTGAGGGACTGGATGGCGGTTCTTGGGATGTTTTCGTCGGCCAGGATTTTAGGCTTTGATGACAACTTCCTCCCTCAGCACTCTTGCAGCGTATCTTATTGCTGCTAACACGTCCTCCCGCGTGAGGTGCGGGTACTCCTTCAGTATATCGTCAATTGACCATCCATTAGCGATAAGCTCCAGTATAAAGTAGACGGGAATCCTTGTCCCTTTTATAACAGGCTTGCCACCCATAATTTTCGGGTTAACAACTATTCTCTCCTCAGCATCAGCCATCGGCTCCTACCCCATGTTGTACCTGGTAAACTCAGCTAACTTAAACCTAGCTTTATTACTGTAACTAGTTATGCATAACTGATGATAGATGATATCGTTTCCGGACATCCTTAGTGTTTATCGATTCGGATTCCATGTATATCAGTTATATGAATTGTTACATATGGTTGTGTCCTGACACGGCGGAGGTCCGGGGTTCAAATCCCCGCGGGCCCACCATAGTAAAAAGACTTTTCTTGTTCTTCTTTTTCGATCTCGGGACATTGAGCATTCCGTCGAGGAAGTAAAGAGAACTGTAAGTCTCTGTTGCATTTGCTACCTTCTAAATTAGGAGTAATAGTTTCAGCCAACACTCCCTCTCTCTAGGTAGATAGATAACAGTTAGGGAGTAATACAATATAACCAGAGATGAGGCATGGTGAATATTACATGCATCGCATAGTAACATTCAAAATAGATGAAGAACTACTGGCGCTCCTTGATGCCTATGCGAAATCTAAGGACATGACTCGAAGTGAGGTAATACGCGAAGCCATAATACAACTACTCAAAAGTGAAGGCTATCATATAAGTCGTGTCACTAGTTTTAAGCCAAACCCACGTGCTCCAGTGATAGAGATAATTGTCTAGCAGTAAGTTACTCGAGCTTAATAGTTTTGGTTTAGCATTACTCTCTCTATGTTATTTATTGTATGATATCTAATGTGATAAGCTTCTCTATAAAATTAGGGTTATTTTGTCAGTACTTTCCCCTACTGCTACGTGGTTAGTCTCGGACGGTTTCAAGTAATGATATAACATTCCATATTAGTGTTCTAGCATACACAGGCATGTTCGGGTCCTGGCTTATTTCGTCGAGAATACTTACAGCATTGGCTGCACGCACGCCTGGACTTAGTGTTTCGTCGCGAAGTTGTTTTATTGCTTCAGTAGCCGCTCTACGAATATTTCGTGGGACAGCAGTATCATTAATTATTCTCATAAGCATGATTATTGCTTGTCTTATCTTAGCCTCATTATCATAAGGCACGCTCGCCATTGCTTACTAACCCCCACAACCTTATTTCCTAGTAGCGCCATTATTGTAGTTGGTGTAGGTTGCTTCATAAACTTATTGTCAGTTAGAGCGGCATTCTAGTACAATTAGAGAGTAGGATAGTAGAGTATGGTGGAATAGAGTTGAGGGATAAAGCTGTAGTAACTAAGATGGCTGACTTGCTCCGAGCTGGCGCTGCAATGCTCTCTGAGCGTTGCCCAATCTGTGGTCTTCCCCTATTCCGTCTAAAGAGTGGAGAAGTGGTTTGCCCTGTTCATGGACGTGTGTACATTGTACGTGACGAGTCAGAGGCGTCTAGAATAACTGTCCAAAGTGTACTAGAAGAACTCGAACGCGTTACTGCAAGCAAAATAGCAGAGGCCCTTGAGCAAGCCAAAAAGGGAGAAGACGTAGCTAGTAACCTTAGAGGCTGGCTTGATGTACTAGAAAGAACAGAAAGAATACTTGGAATGCTTAGACAGCAGAGAGCCCCAGAGGAGAAGAGCAAGAAACTAGAAACAAAGAAAGAAAAAGTTAAATAGATCTACGAAAGCCCATCTAATCCTCAAAATAAAGTAAAACTGTAAAGCTTTACAAGATTAACAACACAACACAGGTTACAAAAAGAACGTAAAGTTAGCCGTTGACTCAAAAACTTCTTACCAAAAACACAAAGTATAACTCTTGCCGTCTAAAATAAATAATTTCAAGACCATAAAACTGTCGATGTTTTACATCTTAGTATAACGTGGTTTTGGTAGAGAAGAATGGGAGTTAAATTATATTTGGTGGGCCCGCGGGGATTTGAACCCCGGACCTCCGCCGTGTAAGGGCGGCGTCCTAACCAGGCTAGACGACGGGCCCGCCCTCTGTGGAACCCATGTAATTGTGTTACTATTATGTCTTCTGTAGTAGTGCTTTAAGTTTAACGCATCATCGCTAAGTTAGTGGTTTGTAATCGTACTAGGGTTGGTATTTAAACCACTTTGCGAATAGAGGGTGCACATGGCAATTGTCCGTGTATATGTATGCAGTATTGCCTAAAGGAATTGGAGTTCAGAGGAATGACAGTATGTCCCCGTTGAGTAAGGCTTGGAAGTGGTTTATTGAGTGGATACAGGACGGAGAAGGCTGTCTTAGGAGGATAGATAAGATAGTAGCTTACGGAAATACTGGCCTGCAAGAGTATATGATAGCTGAACTGGCTGGCCTAGGTAAGTCATTTATCTTGGATGGGAAGGTTCAGTCAAGTATTAGTGATGAATACTGGTACCATGAGGCGCTAGTTCACCCACCACTTCTAGTGCACGAATGTCCTAGGAAGGTACTAGTGGTAGGCGGGGGAGAAGGAGCTACTGTAAGAGAAGTCCTTAAACATAAATGTGTTGAAAGAGTATACATGGTTGATATAGACGAGAAGCTTCTTGAACTCGCCAAAGAGAAGATGGCTGAATGGCATCAAGGTGTGTTTGATGATGACAGGTTAAGGGTCGTCATAGATGATGGTAGGAAGTATCTTGAGAAGACTACTGAGAAATATGATGCAATAATTCTCGACCTAGTAGACCCTATGGAGGAAGGCCCTGCAGCACTACTCTATACACTAGAGTTCTATGAGACTGTTAAAAGAACCCTTAACAGCGATGGAGTGATGGTTACACAGGCAACTTCACCTGTACTAACACCAGAAGTGTACGCTACAATATACAATACTATCTCAAAAGTATTCAAGATAGTAGCTCCATATATAACCTACGTTAAAGCATATAATGGACTCTGGGGCTTTGTCTATGCCTCAGATACTTATGACCCAAGGAAACTCACAGCCAAAGAAGTTGATAAACGCATAAGAGAAAACATAAAAGGCAAGCTAAGATTCTATGATGGCATAACACACGTATGGATGTTCAGTGTACCAAAACCCATAAGAGACATCCTTACACGAACTAAGAATATTGCTACAGACTCGAACCCGACATTCATACCAGCCTAGAAGCGCACAGCTGTTTACCATGAAAGCTTGACTCATAAGACTGATAAAGGCGCAACAACTACCAAGAGTAAAATGTACTGGGTGCTGGGCGCCGGGGTGGCCGAGCGGTCCAAGGCGGTGGGCTCGAGTCCTTTCCGGCTTCCCACAGGCGCGGGAGACCCACTGCCCCGCAAGGGGCGCGCGGGTTCAAATCCCGCCCCCGGCGCCACAAAAACAAAAACTACCCCTAGCCATAGTCTAGAAAAGCTCATGGGTGCGGGGGTGCCCGAGCCAGGTCAAAGGGGGCGGGCTCAGGACCCGCTGGCGTAGGCCTGCGTGGGTTCAAATCCCACCCCCCGCACCACAAACAACTCATTCACATTCTTTTATCTTGAGTATAGCTTTGGGTGGATTAGATTCCAGGACTGCATAGCAATTGTCTGGTATATTGTCAATATTATCTGCTTGTGCAAGAGGTATTCGGCCGAGAACAGAGCCTGCTACTAGGATGGGTTCAATATGCTCTGATATAATAGCGGCTGGTGCCTTGTTGTTTTTGTGTAGACTAAAAAGGATGTAGGGCCCGACTGTGCTGCCACGCGTGCCTCTAATGACTAGTATGCGTCCTGTGATAGACTTGTTTATAGGGATTAATGTCGCTGTTGAGGGGTCTACTTCACCGTAGAAGGAGATTAGGTTCTTGTATACTAGCGTGTAGCCCTCGGCCGTACCTTCAATAATTCCTCTTAGCTGTAAGATCCTATTCTTGTTTGTCATCTATTTCTCACCATAGTACTCTATGAATTCTTTGAGCGACATTATTTTTACACCTATACCGTGCCTACGTGGCAAGTAAAACACTGTCTTGAGCGAGTCTGTAGCTATAGCTTTTACGATGCCTCCCATCCTGGAAACAACAAGACAAGTTCCAGGTAACACTAACACGTTTCTACTTCTTAGTCTCTCTACAACTTCTCTATCAACAGTCATGGCTGGCACTGAGACCCAGATCGGTTTGGAGACTTTTCTCACATTCATCCTCATAAATACATCCTCTAGGTAATCTATGACATCCACGCTATGATGAGGGCATCCCGTAAAGAAGGCCTCTACTTCTTCAGTGCCAGCATTCTCGAGGTCCTTTTTGAGCCTTAGTAAGTCATTAAAGTTGTATACAACCTTATCCTCAGTATACTTTGGCGGACCTTTATCTTCAGGCGAAACACCTCTTATTATTGCCATTGCTAGGTTTCCAGCAGCTGCTGACGCTGCTGCAAACGATAGTATACCACGTCTACTACCAAATCTGGCATCTATGTAGGGTATAGTGCTTGGATTATTAAGACCAACAAGATACCCTAAAAGGCCGCTGTATGGCTCATCAAGAAGGCTACCTTCGTATTTTACGTAGATGCTGGGTTTACGGTTATCATCAAGATGAAGGCCCCACTCATATACCCTCCCTGTCAAAGCAGCAGCTAGTGCTATGGGGCCTCCTTCACGGTTCGTACGTGCACCATACACACTATTCGCTACAACAACAGCACTTGACTCTCCCCAAGCCAGATGTTCTCCCTGTCTAGGTTCACGGATCATGTACGGAATGCATGTTGCAGAGAACTTAAAACCCATTCCTACAAGATACTTTATGATTTCCTCTTGCCTCTTAACAAGAACACTGTCTCTGTTAAGGAAGCTGTCAACACCAATACTTATGCCTACAGGGTTGAATGTCGAGAAGACTCTAGTCCTTCCACCCATCTCATATAGTGACTTTATAAACTCTAACCCTGCCTCACCAATATTATCGTATGATATGCCACTCACATGTGCATGAGATATTCTTATTAATCTCTCTGCACCAAGAGCCTCGCCTACTTTTACTATTAGTCTCATCGCTAACTGGGTTGCCTCGCCATACTCGCCGTTAAGCGCTTTTTCCTCCCACTTGTCCAAATACACTCTTGTACACCTGGGATGAAGTTCATAGTGGTATACGTGGCCTCCTGTACTTATCCTTATCAGATAGGGGTGCAGTTGCATCTATAATTATCTTAGATGTTAATCCTTCAGAAGAGCTAGGGTCAAGCGTGGAGCCACGTGCATGGGGAACTACTACAAGGCCACGGTGAGCTTGGAAGCGCGTAGCTATAGCCCATTCAACCTCTAAGGGGTTGTCAGGATCAATGTCTTCATCAACAACAACTACATGCTTAAGACTGGGGTGAGCGGCCAGCGCGGCTAGACCAGCTGTTTTACCATCGCCTTCATGCTGTTTTATTATCGAAATTACCGCATGAAGCCACATGCCTCCGCCCGGCGTTAGCCTTACCTTTACTACATGGGGTACAGACCTTGACACAGCACTGTATATCATAGCTTCTCTAGGAAACCCCATTAATAGCATGTGCTCAGAACCTCCTGGCAGTATTGCATGGATGATTGGCTCATAGACTTTGTTAACATAGATACGTTCTACATGCAATAAAGGCTCATTTCTAACGCTATCATAGAGGTTGAGCAAGTCAGTAAAGGGTCCCTCACGGCCGCGTTCGGGACCAAGTCTCCCCTCAACAACCATTGAAGCACCACAAGGCACCGGGAGTCCATGGAGTGGTGTACGACACACTCTAAGTTCCCCACCAAGAAGGCTAGCTGCAATCTCTAGTTCAAATACTCCCAGTGGGGGGGAGAGAGCTGATGCAATACCTATTCTTGCATCTACACCAATAACTACTGCAACAGGGATACTCCCCTTAGCCTTACTCATTAATGTATAGAGGTGACGAGGGACAACACGTACTGCAGCATAGCCTTCTGTTAAGTTAACCATTACTCTATGAAATGATGAGTTACATACATTCTCGTAGCATGCCACGAATATCGATGACGACAAGTACAAGCCTCCATCAAGCTCATAGTATTTTAGTGCAGGAATATTCCCTAATTCAGGCTCTATGTCATTAAAGAACTCAGAAAAATCTCCCCTCACGAGTGTACCACGCGTATTTTGTGCTACCTCTAAGGCCTTGTATGCTTCTACATCGCTGTTAGCCCCTAATACCTTATAAAAAGCGTCCCTACTGGGTATTAAGTTAGATACAAACTTCCAAGGATACTCCTTAACCTTGTATATGATAACAGAGCTTCCATCATGTCTCTTTATGAGGCGTGATGCTTCATACACCCTCGAGACTTCTTCACTAAGCTCGAGAACACTAACTCCTTTCTCACGAATATACTCTATGTAAGCCTCTATGGAGCCGTCTATATTGCGCAACGCAGAGGCCTCCCTACCTCAGTGTATTCCTCACTTAGTCGTGTACCACCAATAAATAGCCCCCTTATATCTCCCTCATATCTTGTCTTAACACGTATCACACCCTTCTTGAAATCTATGTCTTCGAGTAGTCCAGCTGCACACTCCTCGTTATCCTCACATAATATGGCGACAAGTGCGCCTCGCATAATGTTCTTGTCGAGCACGTAGACATCCTTTCCTATAGCTTCGCGAAGTTTAGCAATACTCTCCATACTAGGCTGGCCCACAGTTATAATGTATATAGTATCATATGTCTCGCTAGCAGCTTCAACAGGCACATCTATTACACGCTGAATCCTCCCCAGCTCTTCACTTGTGATCTCTGATCCCATAAAGAAGCATGAACCGAGTATTGAGACTTTATCTAACGCAATCTGCCTCGTAGTGGCTGACTTGAAGAAAGCTTTGTACCTCTCTGACCTTAATATCCTACGGTCACCTTTATCGCGTAATCTCTTCACTTGCGGAGTAGGAAGATATATTACCTCAAACTTTCCGGTTTTGAGTGCGTGTGTAACCATCCTATATAGCTCTCTATCACCTACGACAACCACGGAGTCTACACCAGAATAATGAGCTGCTTCTAGCTTATATTCTATGGAGTTAATACCTTGTACCCATCCATCTGTATCAATGACAACAACATCAATGTTACTACTCCGTAGCTTCCAGACAAGATCAACTATAGCTCCAACAATTCTTTTCTCAGCACGGCTGGGTGTGATATAGCCAACAAAACGCATTTTCCATGGATTAAGCTCTCTGAGCCATAGTATGGGCTTTGAAACCTTTCCTGCGGTGACGAAGCCAGGCAATCCTATATCGGCTTGACCTACATCTGCATCAACAATTCCAACCAGAAGACCCCTAAGTAAAGCCCTATTAGCTATAAGCGCAGCAATACTAGATTTTCCAGAGTCCGTTGGGCCTAAAACCATAAATGTTCTATGCTCTTTCCGCAACAGAGAATCTATCTGTGCAACCCAGAAGTCAAGCGGCTCCTCCCCAGGCAAAGGCTCTTCAA
>JALTZF010000035.1 GCA_027046265.1 Pyrodictiaceae archaeon | reverse complement strand
CTGTTATGGGCTGTGGTTATACTACAGAGAGTCCACTTAGCTTCTGGTATTAGTGTAAGAAGAGTTGTTGCAATATATGAAATAGACAAAAGTGGACGTGAAAAAAAGATATTTGAGTACGATCCTAAAAGCGATAGACTTCAAATGGTTAATTATCCTAGCAGAGTAAACCTTCAAAATAATTCATAGCAATAACACCTTACCTATGCATACTCCGTTGTGGTGTATGTAGATGAAACTTCAAATACGGATATTGACGCCTATTAAGGGAGTATTACCTAAAAATACAAACCATGCTCATAGTGTCATGAAATTTTTCACTATTATTACTCCTCTTCTAGCCATTATGTTAACTAGAATCAGTAGTAATATCTTATTCTCTGTATTAACTCTAATTCTATTCGATTCACTACTCTTCACCTATTTTTATGTTATCAATATTAAAATGACAAAAGCATGTACTACTCTTTTTTTGTTACTAAATATAGAGTATAATACATCAATTCTATATTTGTCGAGTGTGTTATCGGACAATATTGGGCTAGCGGTTGCTCCTATAGTAACTGCATTAGCTCTCTCCATACTACTAATATATAATCTGCTACGAAAAATAGAATCCACAAGAACTTTTACCTATAACAATATTGCCATGTGTATTCGTGACAGTATTGGTTTAAAGACTGTTATTGATAAAATAATTGATTCAATGAAGTTGTCAATGAAGGCAAAGATTGCGGGTGTGAATGGTACAAGTCTTGAACATAGACTTTTGTTGTCTTCAGTTATTGGCTTAGTAATGATCTTTTATCCTTTATTCCTAATAGTCTCAGCTTTATGGCGTATTCTTAGTTTCCTCATACTTTCACTGCCATTAGTTGTTGTCGGCTTGTATGCGTATCTTTCCAGTAAGGCTAATGATAGGGCTAGATTAGCTGAGCAAGAACTAGCTTTTTTAGCCTTATGGGCTTGGTTACTTGAAAAGAGTGGTACCGGAACTTTATCTGATGCCCTTAGCTATGCATATACATCAAAGTTATTCAAGTCTATTCATAAAGATGCTAACAGTAGTATTGACGAGTTAGCTGAGATTCACCCCTCACGTAATCTACGGCGCTTTTACAGATACTACAGTGCCATAAGAAGCATGGGCGGGAGCACAGTAGAGTTTCTTGAAAACATAGTGAGCACTACTATTGAAGAGCTACGGCACATGATTGAAAGTTATGCAGAGAAAGGGCATGCTGTAGGTACTCTCATATTAGGCTCTATGGCTACACTACTTGTTTTCGCCTTTTTCTCTCAATTTCTAGGATTTACTAGCGCAATACCATTCTCATCGATAGCAATTATAGTATTAACTATTACTGGCTGGCTCGTTCTCAACACTACCCAGCCTCAGTTAAAGGAGGAGATAAGAGACAAGCAAGTATTGATAGTATCGTTTCTTATAGCAATCATAGTATGCGTCATATTACTATGGATGGACGTTGCACCATTATACCTGCTGGCTATACCATTATTACTATTCATGGGCTTCTACGGTGCTTGGTTCACAAATCTTATAAGGAAACTATCACGGGAAGAGGAAGACATAATCAGCCTTCTAAGACTAATAATAGAACACGCACGTACAATGCCTGAAAAACCTTTACAAGTAGTTGTAAAAGAAATGTACAGTAGTCATAGCAATGAAATAGTGAGACTAGAATCTCTCCTTTCTGGAGTAGGTAAACCTAAGTCATGGCTATCAAAATACGTTATCTATACATTACAAGAGTTTATAGCAAAGAAAGGGGCTATAGATGTTCTAGCACTTGAGCGCCTCTACGATCTCGCCCACAACTACTATCATGCACGAAGAGTAGCAGCAAATAGGCTCAGAATACTATCAGGTTTATCTATAGGATTTCCGCCTGTAATTGTTATTGCTTCACGTCTTCTAGAACAAATAGTTACATCTGAAGCTTACATGTTAGTACTACCACTCACAGCATTGGACACTAAGGCTCTACTAGTAATATCCATCCTAACATCTACTGCAATGGGTCTTCTTACATCTAAGGCAACTTCACTAACAATCCGCAACACACTATACCCGCTAGCATCACTGCTAGCAACACTAACAGCAGCACTAATTCCACTAAATCTAGGCTAGCCACAATCTCTATACTAGGCATACATTATGTGCTAGACATTACTATGCGTTAAGAATTCATCATCTTACTCTAAGAGAATACTTACACCTAACAGCGCTACACTACCAATACTCAACAAGCAAGAATAATGGAGTGAAAACCTTGACACAGAGCCTCAGAGGTCTAAGCCCCCTAATCTCTACAGCTATACTACTTGCAGCAACAATAGCAATAGGCTACGTAATATACAGCTATGCTAACTCCGGAGCAAGTGCAGTAGCACAAAAACCCCAACTACTAATAACAGCAACAGTTGACTATGTTGGAAACACGGCATACATAGAAGTCTCAATAAAGAATGCAGGTGGAGCAGCGGCAAACATAACAAGAATAAAAATAGACACCGTTGATGTTTCAGGTCAGTTAGGAATAACAACCCAAGGCTATCTCCTAGAGCCGGGCCAGGAACTACACAAAGTTGTAACAATAAATAATTTGCCAAGCGGGAAACATGTAATTATCGTAGAGTTGAGCGATGGGAGCCAATTTAAAATGACGTTCACAAGTTGAGAACATAAAAATAGACCGCAAAAATTAAACACCACACCCACTTTTTACCAAGAATATACACCTGGAGACTTAGCCTGGGCCCGTAGCTCAGCCAGGATAGAGCGCCGGCCTCCTAAGCCGGTGGTCGGGGGTTCAAATCCCCCCGGGCCCGCCATCACCTTAATCTTCTGGGCTAAGCTATTCTCTCCTTCCATTGCTGTTAGCTCTATTATCAACGTTTACTGGTAAGTTAGCCCTTTCTATCCTTTAGCAGTAATGGTTCAATGAATAGTTTCTATCCACTCTCAATGCCGTAGATAGCCTCTGAATACAAGTTGGGGTTACTATATGCTATTATGTATGCGTGGTATAGGAACGTTATATGCTGGTCTCCTCATTATAACTGCATTAGCTGGATTAGCCATTTATACTATATATGTTGGAAAAATTAGTCTTCAAGCTTTACACCTACAACAAACTCTACAGCAACAAGTCGAGTATATTGCCTTACATGCAAATATCTCAGACAATAGCATTACCTTACCTGATTATGGCGACATTATTGTTGTTGATAAGAATAACATACCCCATGTAGCAGTTAATGTTAAGCACGTCTATACCCCATGGAGCTTGAATAATTTAAAAGTATACATTGTAAAGTATGGTGAAGCAATACAACTTGGAAGTCGTACATTTAAACCTATAGCTATTGCACAAGTCAAGATGAACAATAATGGCTTAATATCCGCTAACCTAAGTAGTGATGCTATTGTTAACGCTGTCTTATGCAGCTTCTCATACCAAGACCCCTTCATATATAGTTATTTTAATGACCCAATGGTATATAGAAGCTATATTCCTTTGTGGAGCACGAGTGATAAAGGTAAGATAATGTTTGGGGTTAGGGGAGTATGTTCATTATTTAATAGGCATAATCTTGAACCTAAAAACAATGAATGGGGTTCAATTAACTGGACAGAGTTCCTTGTAATGGCTGGATTTGATTCCACGGCAATAGCTAGAATAAATACGGAGTTCTGCAACTTCTTTAATACAACACTAGCAAAGGAGATAAGTATAGATGCTGGAAATCTCCTCTGGACATATGATGATAACTGGTTCTACCAGCCAGTCCACGTTGTTATTAGGCCTCCAACACGAGCCCCTACGCTAGTAATTGTCGGTCTTGCACACCGTGACTACACTAGGTCTTATGCGTACCTTATAGTTATACATAGTGATGGAAGCTACGAGTACAACTACACACTAGTCACTGTTTCAGCGTATAGTAATTCTTGGGGCCGAGGTTATTACAGAACAGTAGGCAGTACAACACTCTCTCTTGGGGATCTATTAGCCCTATTTTCCTGGGAAATAGACGTGGACTACAATGCATGGTTTAAGTTTGCACCCTACGACTATGAGCGCATATGGGGAACGATAAAGATAGGAAATCTCGAAATAAGATTTTACGCGTCTACAGAGGGGACATACGAGCTTGACGCTAAGCCAAGCACCATATGGTTTAAAGGAACATATAGTTTCAATACAACAATTAATGCGGATAAGCCGGTCTTATGGTACGAAGAGGCAAACTTATTCTTAGACACTTCAGACCCTTATACTGTTGAGCCACCTGAAATACAACAATTCAATGAGACAACCCTAGGCTTTTTTGACGGGAGAAACCAGCCGTATAATACCTACTATATAACTGCATATAGTAAAACAAGTCGTGTAATGTCAGTACTCTACGTTATTGATGCCATACTCTACACACCTTGCAATCAACTGAATATACTACCCTAAATCACTATCATTTCTAACATCACTACCTCTTTATTACGGGTCGAGCCCATCTCCAAGATAATATCCATGCAAGTATAGCTATACCAGCAACATAATTGCTTACAGCCATCCCAGTCCAGAGCCCTATATCGCTTAGCCCAAGAATGTATGCAAGTGTGTAGGAGAGCGGTATTCGTAGTAGCCAGAGTCTCACAAACCCTAGTGCTGAGACAAGAACTGTGTGGCCACTACTACGTGCTATAGACTCACCTAGCATGTATAGTGTAAAGCCGAGAACACTAGGGCCAAATATTACTAGCATTCTATGCGCTGATTCAAATACTTCTGGGGTATCAGTAAATACGTCTATGAACGGTTTATTAAAGAGTAACAATAAGACTACATAGAGACCTATTAGGCTCATGATAGTTTTTATCCCGACCATAGCTGCCTGTTTTGCTCTATCGATCATCCCGGCTCCGAGACTCTGACTGACAATGATGCCCGCAGCTCTACCTAAAGGCATCGATATTATCCTATCAAGGCTAAGAAACACTTGTCCTATAGAGTATGCTGCGACAACAGGTGTACCAAGCCCAGACACTATGCGAGCCATAGTTATGAACCCTGCTGTAGTAGCTAGACGCTGCAGTGTTATCGGGGTAGATATCTTGACTACAAGCGGTACAATCTCCCCATCCGGCATAAGTGAGCCAACTGAAAGCTTCACACCGTGCCTTCCAGTAAAGAAACTAAACAATGCATAAAAAGCACTTAGCACGTTAGCTACAGCCGTAGCCAAGGCTGCACCCATAACGCCTAATTTAGCCCAAAATATGAGTATTGGGTCTAAGACAAAGTTTGTTAATGTAGCTATAATAGACACTTTCATAGGGGTCTTAGTGTCGCCAAGAGCACTCATAGAAAAATTGAATAATATAAATATTATAGAGAAAGATGTACTCAGCATTAGCACTGTAAGATATTCCTGAGCTAAAGGCCTAATATCTGGAGGTACGCTAATCAGGTCAAGATACAATGGCACAGCTATAGCAAACAATAAGGATAAAGGCGTAACTATCATAAGTAAAAGGCCCAAGACAGAGCCTATACTCTTTGATGCTTTGTCAAATAATCCAGCACCAGCATACTGGCCAGCCAGTGCTGCAACACTACTACTAAAACCGAAGCCTAACGCCATAAGAATACCGCGTAGAGGCCATGAAACAACAGGTGTGCCGAGAGCTGCGTCACTAAGCCGTGAAAGCCATAAAGTATCAGCTACTTCGTATATAACACTAATAGATGTAGAGAGCATAAGTGGTAAGGCCAGCCTAAACAAGAGCTTAGTTAGATTACTCTCAGTGAGAACAGTTTCTCTTAACTTATCGAGACTACCAGCAGAGCCTTTTTCGCTAGACATTCTTCCTCCCGGCTTGCAGCATGTAACAAAGTTCGGCTTCGAATACGCGAGATGGCTTTGAATAAGCAAAAATAAGCAAAACTTAGGATGGTTGACCCATAAGCATAGTCTCTATAAAGCTAACAATAGCAGTTGTATTCCGTGGAAGCATATAAAACTGGTTACCACCAAGATAGAGTATAGTCTCATTAGGACGCAGAGCAGCTTGTACTTGGCTGAGTATCATTCTTAATGTAGAGCCAACCATTCTGATAGAATTATCGCTTGCCGATGCATTGACAAATGTTACTAGTAAGGGATCCCTATTCTTGTAGACTATAACGCCTACAAGAGTATGGTTACTATTCATCTTCAACCATCTAACCTCGTAGCTAGCATCAATACTCTCTCCAAGCAACTTTGCTACGTGCTCAGCAAGCCTTGCATGCTCCGATGCTGCATACACCTCAACTTTATACTCTTTAACACCAAGCCACTCTCTAAGCACAGGTGAAAGAACAGCAAATATGCCAGCCAGCATAAGCACCACTACAATCAAAGCAAATACTATCCTAGCAAGCTTACTTCTCGTCTTCCGTGCAAGCATTAGTCCACACTCTCTCCGAAACTCTTGGTTAGTCCACACTGAATACAATCACTACACAAATTTAAGCTGATAGATAAAAATGTTTATGGTGTATAAAACTACAGTTTAAGAGGACCAACATAATATAAAGCCGATAGAGTGGGGATCTGAGCAGATGCCTGCTAATCTCCCGCCAGAAGCACAAGCAAAGCTAGCAAAATACTCTGAAGCCAAAACTGTAGAAGAGAAAATTAGAGCACTCGAAGAATTCATTTCAGCAGTACCAAAGCATAAAGGCGTAGAGAACCTGCTATTGTGGGCTAAGCGTAGGCTTGCAGAGTTACGTGAAGAGCTTGAAGAACAGAAGAGAAAAAGGAAAGGCAGTGGCGGACCCAGAATATTCGTCGAGAAAGAGGGTGCAGCACAAGTAGCTGTTATAGGTCCACCAAACACAGGTAAGAGCCTCCTAGTGCAACGACTAACAGGGGCTAGGACGCGTGTTGCAGACTATCCTTTCTCGACAACACTTCCAGTTCCTGGAATGTTGCCATACAAAGACATATACTTTCAGCTTGTAGACTCGCCACCACTCTCGCGTGACGCACCACAGTTTATACCACGTATAGCAGGCTTAGCACGCAATGCTGATGCAGTAATAGTAGTCATAGGCCTTGACTCGGATCCCGTAGAACAATACGAGTTTGTTCGCGACATCTTAGCGGAACACGGCGTCTTCATAGAGAAGCCGCGGGGTACAGTACGTATAGAAAAGGGTGGAGAGCATGGTGTACAAGTGCTTGGTAGTGGTAAGATACTGGACGGTACAGTTAAGGATGTTGAACGCTTACTGTCAAGGTATAGGATTTACAGGGCAAGAGTATATGTCGAAGGAGAAGTCTTTCTAGACGATATAGAAATGGCTATTCTACGAAGCAGCGTGTATAAGCCAACAATAGTCTTAGCTAACAAAGCCGACGTGATCGGTGCAGCTGAGAGATACCGTAGACTCTACAACTACCTCTTAGAAAGGAAGAATAAGAGTGTTTGGCTTATCCCAGTATCTGCACGCACGGGCCTAAACCTAGACAAAATAGGTGAACTCCTATTCAAGAGACTCAACATAATACGTGTCTACACAAAGAAGCCCAATAGTGAGCCCAGTAAAATTCCTGTAGTTCTACCAAAAGGCTCAACCATTCGTGATCTCGCAGAGCACATACATAGTGACATGCTTGAATACTTCGAGTACGCTAAGGTCTGGGGGCCATCCGCTAAGTATCCTGGCGAGAGAGTAGGCCTAGACCATGTCCTCGAGGATGGTGACATTGTCGAAATACACTCAAAACGATAATGTTTAGCAGCGCTCAACTACTTGGACAGCATACCTAACAGCATCCTCTACAAGCCTCTCCACAGGACCCACATACTTCTCAGGAACAAGCTCCTTCTCAAGAGTCTTCTCGTCAATACGCTTGGATACTTCATGCATCTCAGCAGCAACCTGCCACAAGGGCCTCTTCTCTGCTAAAGCCCTAGCTGCAGCTTTCTGAGAAAGCTTATAGGCTTCTTCACGTGTAAGCCCCCGCTCAATTAACATGTTCATAAGCTTCTCAGCAACAACAGTACCCCACTCTAGATGAAGGTTCTTCTTCATGTTCTCTGGGCTAAACCTAAGCCTCTCTAGGAGCGCCAGCATGTCAGCAAGAGCTTGATCCAAGGCAAGTAGGAGATGTGGCAGGGATATCCTCTCAAAACTACTATTAGACAAGTCTCTTTCGTGCCACAACACTATGTTCTCCATAAAGCCTGGCAATAGGCTCCGGATAAAACGAGCTATACCACTTATCCTCTCAGCAGTGACTGGGTTCTTCTTTTGTGGCATAGCACTACTACCGATTGCACCTCCTCTCTCCTCCCAAACCTCCATAATTTCTGGCCTAGAGAGTTCACGTACCTCAAGTGCAAACCTATCAAGCTGACTTGCGAGAATAGCAGCGACAGCAGCAAGCTCAGCAAACCCATCACGTGGAGCAACCTGGGTAGAAATAATGTGTGGCTCTAAGCCAAGCTTTTCAGCAAACTTCCTACGCACAATAAATCCCTTACCACCCCAAGAAGCCATAGTGCCAGCCGCACCGCCAAGCTTGACGCGGAGAAGCCTCCTCTCAAGCTGGCACAGACGCTCATAGCTCCTCGCAAACTCGTAAACATAGTTAGCAAACTTAAACCCTAGAGTAATAGGAACAGCGTGTTGCCCATGCGTCCTTCCAACCATAGGTAACCTAGAATACTCGGAAGCAAGACTAGAAAGTTTCTCAACAACAGCAGCAAGACGTCCTTTAATAATAGCTAGAGCGTCTCTGAGTATGAGAGCCCAAGCTGTATCAACAATATCATAGCTAGTAGCCCCAAAATGTACCCACCTAGCAGCCTCTCCTCCAGCCTTCCTAGCCAACAAGAACACGAGAGAAGCAATATCGTGCTTTATCTTCTTCTCTTCAAAATAAACATCTTTGGCAGTAACAGTATCTAGAACGCTTTGCAACTGCTCAACTGCTTCTCTTGGAGCAATGCCTGCCTCAGCAAGAGCTTCGAGCAAAGCCAGTTCGACACGCTTATAGGTCTTCACGATATTATCTCTAGAGAAAAGCCTTCTCATTTCTTCACTACCATACCTCCACTCAAACACGCATACTGGGTCTGACAAAGTAGAGGCACCTCTTATGAGAGTAAAGCCATATAATACAATCGTTAGAGCATATTATAACTCTAAAATAGTGGGTGAACATGCACACTAGTCTATGGAATCATACTCTACAGGTAGTAGAGCATCTATACCCAACTTCTCAGCTATACCCTTAGCCGCCAAGTAACCGGTGGCAGCAGCAACATTAATGCCTCTACTAAGACCGGCACCATCGCCGGCAGCATATAGTCCTGGAATATTAGTCTCCATAGTCTTAGGGTTCACTCTAACCCTCAAAGAGTAGTACTTTATCTCCGGCGCGTATAGGAGTGTGTGCTTGCTCCAAACACCAGGAACAATATCATCAAGTCTTTCAAGGCCTTCAAGAATATCTATAATAACCCTATACGGCAAAGCCATACCAATATCTCCAGGGGTCACATCCTTCAATGTAGGCTCAACAACACTTCTCTCAATACGACTCCACGTACTCCTCCTGCCGGCAGTTAAGTCGCCTAGCCTCTGAATAAGTGGTCGGCCGCCGCCAAGCTTGGTTGCTATCCTAGCAATACTCTTACCATACTCTAGAGCATCATCCATAGGGTCTGTAAGCCTTATGGTTACCAGGAATGCAAAATTAGTGTTCAGGCTCTGCCTATCAGTAAATGTTTCACCGTTAACACCCACAGTCCCGTCAGGGTAGACCTCCTTGACAACATAGCCACGAGGGTTTGTACAAAAGGTACGTACCCTATCGTCAAACGTTCTCGTATGGAGAATGACCTTAGGGTCGTGAACCACGCTAGTCAGGGGCTCCATAACACTGTAAGGAACCTCAACACGTACACCCACGTCAAGAGGCCCGGGCTCGGCTTCAACACCAAGTCTACGCGCCTCCCTAGCAAGCCATGGAGCCCCACTCCTTCCAGGAGCCAATAATACCTGGTAAGCCTCTATGTCGCCACGGCTAGTCTTTAAGGTGAATATGTTGCCTCTCTTCTCTACACGTGAAACCATTGTGAGTGTGAGAAGCCTCACGCTATGTTCTTCAAGGAATTTCTCTATGGCACCTACAACCTTAACAGTATTATCTGTACCTATATGCCTCTGTTTGACAGGTATGAACTTGGCACCAGCCTTGACAGCCTTCCTCTCAAACTCAACAACCTTTCTTGGGTCAGGCTCAAAGACTCTATCTTTTGGTGCTCCAAAATACACGAAAACCCTATCAACAAGCTCGACAAGTTTTTGGGCATACTCCCAGCTGCCAACAAGCTTGTCAAGATCGCCACCAACATCAGGCCTAAGATTTATTATCCCACTACTAAGTGCGCCGGCGCCACCAACACCTTCCATGATAAGACATGGTTCACACAACGTACACCTACCAGTAGTCTTCAATGGGCACCTCCTAGCACCAACCCTAGGCCCACGATCCAGGACTATGACACTAATCCTTCCTCTCTTAGCCTCCCTGGCCAGGGCAAGAGCAGCAAACAATCCTGCAGGACCAGCACCAACAATAGCTACGTCAACCCTCTTCACTCTAATCCCACCTCCCTAGCTCTATCAACAACACATTCTGCATCAGCACCAGTACCAATAATCGAGACAGGAACACCAAGAGAAGACTCAACCCACTCTATCCACTTCCTAGCCTCCACGGGCAGTTTCTCCCACTCACGAACACATGAAGCCTCATGGAATAACTTGTCAAGTTTAGTGACTGCTACCTCAGTAGCACTATTAGCTCTCACAGCTCTCCTTGCAAGCTCTAAGCTAAAGGGAGCAACTCTACGAGGCCTACCAGTAACAGTACCATACTCAGCCCATCCACGTTTCACAGCCTCCTCATGGGTTATCTCGCCAGGCAAAGGCCCCTGGCCAACACGTGTCACATAAGCCTTAAACACAACTATTATCCTCCCAACATGCCTAGGCCCAAGCCCTACCTCACTAAGAGCAGCTGATGCAGTAGTATCTCTGCTAGTAACAAACGGGTATGTTCCATGATACAAGCTAAGCCAGTAGCCTTGCGTAGCTTCAACAAGCACGTTTTCGCCCTTATCAAGTGCATCCAAGAGCTCAGCTTGTGTATCAGTAAGAAACTCCTTGAGTTCGGGATAGTCCCTTGCAAGCCTTAGCCTGCGCAGAACACGCTCAACCATTGCCGCTCCAACACCTGTGCCGGTAGACCCGACATTCTTCATTAAGTAATCATCAGATCTCTCCCTGGACACGTGCTCCCAAGTAATAATTCCGGTATTATAGTCTATCCACACTCTCCCACGTAGACCTAATGACCTAACCTCTGACAAGAAGACCTCCTTATCAACAAGCATCCCTCTAGCAAGATAGAGCCTAGCCCTCTTCTCAACAAATCCAGAAGGCACAGCACGGAGCTTCCATACATTACCCTGGTGAACAACAGTATGACCAGCGTTAGTGGCCCCAGTACGAACGACTGCGAAAGGCTTTCTACTTAATGAAAGATAGGCTACTACTTTACCCTTACCTTCATCTCCAAAGAAACCGCCAACAACAATATCTACTGGCAGGTGTCCCACTCCAAAATCCGCGCTATAGGATAGCTAATAAACTTAACTCATCGTAACGCCATTAAAATCATGTCCTGATCTTCTTCACTCAATAATACAGTAATATTGTTAACGATATACGTGCAAGAAGATAAGTAAGTCCAGGCACAAATATACTTATAACAATATCCTACAAGGTTAAACTCTCTGTCAAGTTGAGCTATTAAGGCTTTTTAGTTGTGTGTCCTTAAAACCTACTCATCATGCTCGCCTAATAGCCTCCATATCTAAACCTTTTCGAAGCTTCCTTATTATAAGCTCGTAAAGAGGTTCTCCTTCTCTTAGTAGCTTATAGCTCAATGGTGGATTCCATCCGGGTATTATCCTCCTAATCTCTTCTAGTGTTACTCGTCTAGGATACATTCTAGGCTCTAGAACCTCGAGAGCCATGGCACGGCTTGAGCCGCGAATGTACCGCCACGCATCACCGCCGATACCGCTTGAACGATCGCGTACGACGTGGTCCCAAACCTCGCTAGCATTACCATGGATTACTCTTCCCACTCTAAACTCTCCAATAATAGCTCTCACATGACCAGATGCATAGACAATCATTACAGCGCCTTCAGGTATTTGGCCACTAACACCTCTACGTAGCTCGTATTTCTTCGTTCCACGAAATATCTGGTATGCATAATGAGGCTTTATGGATATGAGATACAGTGGTTCACCAAGTATCGTGAGTGCTGGTGGTGCCTCGACACTAGTCTTCCTTTTTTGTGGCACCTCTTTGCCCGCCTCCTCTCTATCTCAATGCCCTGAATGAACTAGAGTTATGTTGTATACGAGTTAATAGGTGTACTGCTAGCAGATAGAACAAGTGAGCCACAACTATGCCTAAAGGCTAAATACGTTTTGAGGAGAATAAGGGGAAACAAAAAGAAAGATGCTGTATTGATCATCCCTCAACTGGGCCTATTGCTTGTTCTCCAACCCAGCGATTAATCTCCTCAACGTACTCGTCTACCATTTTTTGAATCCTTGCTATCTCCTCGTCTGTTAAATGCCTAAACCTACCCTGCAACCTCAAATACTCTCTTACCGGCTTCCTCTTTGGAACCTTCACTGTAACCCTAGGCTTCCCATTCACTATCTCTAATAGGACCCACATACCCGTCAATACTGCTAGTCTCGCGACTTTTACCGAGTCTTCGTTCCTTATCCTCCAGCCTGGTGTGCATGGGCTTATTATGTGCACTAGGCTTGGTCCTTCAGTCTCATAGGCCTTACGTAGTTTTTCAACCATATCTGTCGGGTATGCTGGGCTTGCAGTCGCTATGTAGGGTATCCTATGCGCCAAGGCTATGCCTATGAGGTCCTTCTTCGGTCTTAGCTCACCGCGCAGCTTCTTACCTACGGGTGTCGTAGTAGTCCATGCGCCTAGTGGTGTTGCCCCACTCCTTTGTATGCCAGTATTCATATAAGCTTCATTATCATATACCACATACATCACATTGTGGCCGCGTTCTAACATGCCACTAAGACTCTGCAAACCTATATCGAAGGTTCCACCATCACCAGCTATTGCAACTACTTTTATCTTACGGTTAGGGTCTATCACGCCCTTCCTCTTCAAAGCCTTCAGCGCTGCTTCAACACCGCTAGCCCCTGCACCAGCATTCTCGAATGCCAAGTGTAGCCACGGGTTCAGCCATGACGTCCTAGGGAAAGCTGTTGTCGTGACTTCAACACAGCCAGTAGCCTGTACTATTATTGCATCCTTGCCTATCACCTTGGTTAGATGCCTCATTATTATAGCTGCTCCACAGCCCTGACACATTGTATGGCCAGGTGCAAACCTCTCCTCGCGTGGTATATCCCAAATTGTTCGAACAGGCTTACTCAAAGCCATACATTGACCACCCTTAATAGCTCACTCTTATGAGCATAAAACTCTACATGGCTTGGTCTTCTTCTGGATCGTGGCCTTTCACACCCCAGAAGTATGTCCTCTTCACTTTTCTACCACTCTTCCTTATCTCATCGAGCTTCTTGTACATCTCGACGATCTCTCTGACAAATATGTCTCTGCCACCCATGCCGTGCACAAAGCTCGCCATGGGCTTTACTATACCCCTAACAGCTAGCGCTGCTGCTATCTCTGTAAACAAGGGCTCCTCAATTGCCGCACCATAGCTTATAGTTCGGTTAAGTGTTGCCCATGCCTCAACATTCTCTAGCGCTTTTACAACTTCATCAACAGGGAACGGCCTTAGCACCCTTAACTTAATCATGCCAGCCTTTATACCCTCTTTACGGAGTCTATCAACTGCAGCCTTGACCAGGCTTGCTGTCGCCCCAAGACTCACAAATGCTAGCTCGGCATCATCCATCATATACTCCTCTATTAGCCCGTACTCTCTACCATACTTCTTACCGAACTCTCTCCCAGCCTCTTCTATTATCCTCTTAGACTCTCTTAGTGCAACTACCTGCTGGTACTTAGCCTCGTAGTACCAGTGGGGTGTTCCAAGGGTCCCAACTGTTATCGGATAGTCCGGGTCTAAGACGGGTCTATACCCTCTCGGCCTCTTTGGTGCAAAGGATAGAACCTCCTCCCTGCCAAGAGGCTCAAGAGGCTCAATAGTGTGGCTCAGTATGTAGCCGTCGAGAGTCACCACTACTGGTAATAGTACATCTGGGTGCTCTGCTATGCGGAAAGCCTGGACAAGATTATCATAGACCTCCTGTACGTTCTCACTGAACAACATTATCCACCCTGTTTCCCTCATACCAAACGCGTCTGCATAATCGTTCCAGATGTTTATTGGCGCACTCAGAGCCCTGGTAGCAAGCGCCATTACCACTGGTTGACGCAGACTACTAGCTATGTAGAGCATTTCATGCATATACTCAAGACCCTGACTGCTAGTTGCAGTAAATGCACGTGCCCCAGTAGCTGCGGCCGCAACTACTGCACTCAGGGCACTGTGCTCACCTTCAACGTGTATAACCTCAGCATCAAGTTCGCCATTTGCAACGAACTCAGCTATCTTCTCTGCAATCTGTACTTGTGGTGTTATGGGATAGATTGCGGCAACGTCAACGTCTGCATCCTTAACAGCAAGTGCAGCAGCGTAATTCCCGGTTGCAGCAATTCTTTTGCTAACAACTTGTCTAAGCTCTTTTCTCTCTTCTTTCTTCTCAAGAGTGAGAGACACATAGATCACCTCTCTTCGGGAACCATTTCTATTGCGTTAACAGGGCATTCAGCTGCACAAATACCACAGCCTTTGCAGTGATCATAATCGACTTTGTAGCTGATCTTGAACACTCTCCCACTACTCGTCTTATACTCCTCATCAACCTCAAGTATAGCGCCATCGGGGCAGAAAGTCCAGCAGAGCCTACAACGAATACATTTGTCCTGGTCTATGACCGGCTTGATAGTCCTCCATGCATGGGTCTTTACCTCTGCTGTGTTACCGGGCCAAGGAACTATAGCTGCTATGGGCATATCACGCCATGTCTCAGGATACTTCTTCCCAAGATACCTCTTGAAACCCTCATCTTTTATACTCATAGACAAACCACCTCTGTCTCTTCGTACGCTTCATCCATTACCTTCATGTTCGCCTCGGCAATGCGAGGCCTAGCCGAAAAACGATCATATATGACTTTCTTGACAGTCTCAAGGCTAACGACTCTTGACGCCTTAATGAGGGCTGCAAGCATAGCAGTATTGACTATTGGTGCGCCAATATGCTTCACAGCCACATCTGTTGCATCAACACTAGCTACACATCGTGGGGGCTCAAGCCCAGAGCCTCGCAGATGCTCAGCCACCCTGTCTGGGCTACGCTTGGTGTTTATCACTAAGAGCCCAGTCTTCTTCAATCCCTTAAGGTATATCTGTGGAGGTAGAGAAGGATCAAGTACAACAACAATGTCAGGCTCAAGTATGGGTTCCCTCTCGTAGATAGGCTTATCATCAATCCTAGTAAATGCGAGTACTGGTGCGCCACGACGCTCAGCACCGTACTCTGGGAAGGCGAGAGCATATTTGCCCTCAAGAATTGCTGCCTCACCAAGGGACTCAGCAGCTGTCACAGCACCCTGGCCTCCACGACCATGAAACCTTATCTCGATACGTGGCATCGTACCACCACGTGAATTACTTGCTCTCACACCTAGAAATTTAGCCCATACCAAGATTTATACACTCACTCGGAAACTACCACCGAAAGCGTACAAAAAATAGTATACCACACAACTTACATCTTATTATCTGGGATTAATAAGTTTGATTAAAAACAATAGTGTTAAAAAATCTAGAGAGGAAACTATACGTGTAAACCACGACGCTAGTTTTTAGCTTGAAGGTCTCAAGATCTTTAAATCAATTGTTCAACTACATGTCTAATATGCAGATAACGGTTGCAGGGGCCTTAACGAATCCAACAGCTGGACATGGTGCTGGTAAGTTGTCGCGTATACGTGTCAGGCTAACATCACTCTTGCTCCTAGCAACAGAGACTTATGCGTTTATTGCAGCACTCATATTTAGCCTCATGGTTGTACGTAGGCTTAACCCCCACGACTATGGTTTGTGGGCAACAATACTAAGCATATACAACATGTTGCTAGCAATTCCACCCATATGGCTATGGTGGATTGCCCGATATGCATTCTATGGAGATAAGAAAGCTTCAGAGACAGGGTTTGCCCTCAGCTTCTTCTACGCTCTTATATCCTCACTACTACTCGTAGCTCTAGGCTACTACTACGATAAAACAATAGGGAATGCTTTGTTCTATTTCATACTTAGCACGGTATTCATTGTATTAGGCATTATAGCAGTATATATCCAGGCAATTGTACGTGTCCTAAATCCAGCATGGATTGCCGCAAATAGGGTAATATATGAGACTACAAGAGTCGTTGCAGGCTATACACTAATAATAAAACTTGGACTAGGATTACTGGGCGTAATAGCTTCATTTACTATAGCCCTAGTAGCCCTCCTCCTACTATGGGGTATACCAGCATCACTAAAGCTAGGAGTATCACTAAGACCAGCAATGAACCATAACATACTCACTAAACTCAAGAATGTCACTCCCATATCGTTTATGGGGGCTCTTGCACTACTGCTTCGCTCTTCAGATAGAGCATTAGCTACAGCAATAACTAAAGGCACACTCTTGTCAGCCTACCTAGGTGTAGCCTATATACCGCGAAGCGTTGTCGTGAGAGCAGTCAACGCCTTCACAGCCCCCCTCTATGCCAAGGCACTAAGAAAGCCGTCGCAGAGAGACCTACTAGACGTAATCCTACTATTCCTCGCACTTGCACTCCCAGCACTCTTAGCAACAATAGTCTACCGTGATGCCATAATCCTAGTAATAAACCCCAAATACCGTGACGCATCAACACTCATAGTAGTATCAGTACTGAGCGCAATAGTGTTCACGTTATTCTCAATACTTGCAAGCTTTGCCACGGGCTCAGTAAGAGTTGACGAGCATGCCACAAGCCTCTCTGAGATAAAGCCAACGCCACTATACAAAGTTCCAAGAGCACACCTAATGAGAAGCGTATTAGCAGTAGCACTATACACAGTAATAATATCAGTGCTAGCAAGCACTTTTGGCCCCTCAGAGACCGCAACACTCATCGTTCTTGTAGACACTATGCTCTACGCAGCACTCACAATGTATGTATCACTTATAGTTAGAGAGCAAGTAAAGACAAGCGATAAAGGGCTCTGGAGACAATACCTTGTTGACTATGGCGCCATCCTCTTAGCATCATTACTAGCAGCAATAACGTGGCAGTACATGAAGCCCCCAGAGCCGCTTACAACAAAGTTCATGGATGTGGTAGCTTATTACACCCCATCCATTGTGCCTGGCTTAGCGGTCTACCTTGCTGTACTAACGTTATCCCCTAGAGTGAGGGAACTAGCCAGGAAGGCAACAGAGTTAGCGGTAAGCGCTATAGCGTAGACTTGTAATACTCAACTGTCCTCCTCAACCCCTCCTCGAGAGCCACCCTAGGCCTCCAACCCAACATGCTAGTGGCACGCTTTATCGATGCAACACTCCTCCTCACATCGCCTGGCCTAGGAGCCTCGTAGCGGGGGACAGGACAATACCCTATTACTCTGCAAACCATATTGTATAACTCGTTGATGCTGACTTCTCTGCCAGTACCTATATTGAAGACCCCCTCAGCACTAGACTCTAGGGCAACAATATTAGCTTCAGCGACATCAACAACGTACACAAAGTCTCGGGTCTGATTTCCATCACCATAGATTACTGGTGTATCACCCGAGAGGAGTCTCACTATAAAGTTGTGTATGACGCCAGCATAGGGGCCTCCGCGCATACGTGGACCATAAACATTAAAGTATCTGAGTGATACTCCTCGTAGCCCGTACCTTCTAGAGTACAAGCCTACAAGCCTCTCGCCAACATACTTACTCTCGCCATACAAGTTAGCAGGCTTAAGCGGGTGATCTTCATCAATAGGCAGGTACACTGGCTCACCATAGACTGCAGCACTGCTCGCATAGACTACAACATTTACATCAAGTATCCTAGCTAGTTCAAGAACGTTAAGAGTACCCTTAACATTAACATCTATAGCCCGCCAGGGCTTCTCCTCGGCTTCAACAACACTGACAAGAGCAGCCAAGTGGACCAAGCCAAAAACATCACCACTCCTAGCATGAGACCTAACACTCTCAACTAGTTCATCCAGCTTAGACACGTCGACTCTTACAAGTCTCACCTTGCCAAGCACTCTCCCAAGGTTCTCCATTCTACCAGAAGAAAAGTCGTCAACCACTACTACATCATAACCCTTCTCTAGGAGCAACTCAACAGTATGACTCCCAATGAAGCCAGCACCACCAGTAACAACAACTACTGTCACTCCTCACCAGCCCCTCCCTCTTCTTCTCCTTCTTCTAGGGCTAATGCTGCAAGATGAAGTACCACGGCTACAACAAGAAAGTAGTAGGCATACTCTGCAAGCTGATTAGCGAAAGCCTCACCGCCAGCCGCCAAGGAGGCGGCGGCAGAGATGAGGAGTATTATGAAGGCTATAACAAACGCGTTACCCAGCCTTTCAAGTCTATCAACGAGTTCGCGCCTCTCAAGCCTCATGGCATGCCAGCCCTCCTCCACACAGCGAACGGCTCAACACCTATAATCTCCCACCAATGCTCCATTGTTAACGGGTATGCATAGGACAATAAGATAAAGTAGTATGCTATGCTCGACAAGAGAAAGGCAAGCCCAGCCCTCTTCCACAGACCAGATAGGGTCTTTGCCGAAGCAAGCTCAAACGGAGTATTGACCAATAGTCTGTGCACAGCATAACGGTTAACAAATAGTAGAAGAGGACTATATGATGCTAAAATAGATGCTGCAGTTAATGGCATAGCTCCCATAAGTGCCGTAACGTAGATAGGCGGGTTAAGTGCTGAAGACCAGCTAACAAGGTATAACCCGTAATAGAGGCCTCTCAGAGGCTCATAAATTAAGAGGGGCCTCGAGGTAGGCTCAACAACGCTAGAGGCCACTAAAATCCTTGAAGTAGCCTCAGCTATAGCCATAGCGATAACGGCGATGCCGCCCACCATCAGTGCTTCACGTATACCCTTCTTCCGGAAAGTGTAAAGCACAAATGAAACACTATACATCACGTGTGTCCATGGATGAATTAAGGCAACAAAAATCATAACAGTGATGAGGAGTGGCTTGCTAAGCACAAAATACAGTAAAGCTAGGGGAAGAGCTATACTATTAGCCTGAAGACCGCTATGAGTAAAAGTTGCAATAATATGGCTTGATCCAGCAAGTATTGCTGCTAATCCCGCGCATTCCTTCCCACAAATCCTACTTGCAACAAAGTATGATGAGAGCACTAACAGGCTATAAGCTAAGAGTGGGTGTAGTAGATCCATCAATATGAACGGGTCACCTATAGTACGGTAAACCTTGTAGAGTACAATGAGATACAGTGGTCTAGCCATCCCCTGAAACCTTCTTAGAGCCTCTTCAAGCCCGTGCTTATCTGCGTACCACAAGAACTTAGTATAGAAGAAAGTGTCCACGCTGACTGGCAGGAATCCCTTATTAACTGTGGGCATGTGGGGTAGTATAACGGCCAGCCATGCGAGCAAAAGTCCAACCATGAGTCCAATTAACGGGTTAATATTCATATTCTCTCTTTCCCTAGAAGTCTTAGCGTAGACTTGCTTAAGAGGAAATACAGCAACCACGTTTTTACCACGTAGCATCCTGTAAAGCCATGAAGTTCCTAAAGCCACAAGCATTACAGGAATAACCCATGCTAGTGGAGCCCAGAGCACGAGAAAACGCTCAACAAAAAACTTGGCAGGAGTAGCCCAGTAACCAAGAACAAAATATGAACCAACACAAGCTATTACAGCTATTGAGAAGACCAGCACAATATCAGCAAAGCTATCAGCTAAATCTCTCCTATCAATAATCCTGGCTCTGTAGAGAGAGTATAGTATAAGAGCTACAGAAGCGAAGGCAACGACTCCAAAGGGATAAAGGAGCTTATACCGTAGGATTATAGAGAGTGAAACAGATGAAGATGCTAATAATCCTAAAGCAGCCCACTTCCTTCCTGTTTTGCGCGACAAAGCCAGGATTAAAGGCAGAGCGGAGACTAGGAAGATTGTAAGGTCTAACCACCAATACCCTGTCAATGGTTGTCCAACAATGCGGAAGACTATCACTCTCTTGGAGACCCAGGGTACTGGTAGTGTAGACCCAACGTAATAAACTGCAAGGAGAACAAGGATCCTCAAGAACAAAGTATTCCCCGGCAAATCCCAGAAGCCCTTCTTCAAAAATGTTCCCCCAAGCAGAGGTATGCATAACCCTTAAAATCTCTCCCTAAAAGAAGCTTCTACGAGGAGAGGTGCGTATAGATATGAAGTTCTTTAAGAGGCTCGCACTACTTACAAGTGGCGCGCTAGTTGGCATAGCGGCATATATAGGTGCCAAAACAGCATCACTAAAGACAGCCGTGGCTCAAGTCTATGTGGTAGGCGGCGAATTAGAGGTTCCACAGACTGAGGGTGGTTCAAGCCTCTTAGCAGCTGCTATAGCAGTTGCTGCAGTAGCTGTGGGCCTCCTCATAGTCAAGAAAGCCAAGTAACATAATGGTATAACACAATAACGCGACAATGGCTCTACTTTGTCTTTTTAAGGTATTTTTAGCATAGTAACAAGCTAGGTGACAGTCCAGGGAGTAAGAAAACCATGCCCTCACCTCTATCCTATACACGACTATAACCTATCTGTACTCGGCTAGAGTTTCTTCCTCGTGTTGCCCCCTAAGTAACTGGGATTCCTCATTATAGGGTGTAGTGTTATAGTTGTATTATGGGGATAACAAAGGTTGGGCTGTAATACAGTACTGAGACTTGTGGATGTTGTGAAAATCTATGGTGTAGGTGCGACGCAGACCTATGGTTTGCGTGGTGTAACACTTAGTGT
>JALTZF010000034.1 GCA_027046265.1 Pyrodictiaceae archaeon | reverse complement strand
AATAGCGGGACCATAGCCCTCAACTTCTCTAGGTATCTTCACCCTATCATAGACGGGTACTACGAGTTCCTTACCCTTAACGAATATGCGTCTATCCTCCCTTATTGCATCATCTAGCCTTCCATCAGTCTTTTCTATCTCCTTAAGCTTAGGCTTAACAACCTTTGCTACGCCGACACCGTGGAAGTTAACTATCTCCACTGGGCTGTCTAGTAGCTTAAAGCTATACGCATGCTCATGGTACTCATGGAACCTAGCAATAATCTCGGGTAGATCCCTGGCTGTTATTGTCCCAGTCTTTATGGGTACCTTGACTGTGTGTTCTTGGCCTTTATACCTCATATCAGCATAATGGAATATAATGACGTTTTCTGGCGGTATGCCCTCTTCTTCCTCGAATATCTCGTAGAGCCTCTGATCAACCTCCTTGTATACCTCATTTATTTTATCCAAGTTTTCTTCTTCGACTTTCATAACGTTACTGATTATTGCGTCGTGTCGTACGTCCATTAGGAGCATTCCCCAGGCAGAGAAGACGCCAGGCGGAACTGATGGTATTATTATCTTCTTTATCTCTAGCTCCTCGGCTATAAATGGGGCAAACATTGGCCCAGAGCCGCCGTAGGCTATGAGGGCGAAGTCTCTTGGGTCATAGCCTTTTTGTACTGATATAATTCTTATTGCGTTGGCGGCATTTTCGTTTGCAATCATCACTATGGCATCTGCAGCCTCTTCAACGGATATGTTATAGTAGTCAGCTATCTTCTCTTTTATCACCTTGACCGCAAGGTCGCGGTATATCTTCATCTCTCCTCCAAGCAGGTAGTTCGGGTTTATGAGCCCGTTAACAGCATAGGCGTCAGTAACTGTTGGCTCTTGTCCTCCCTTACCGTAGCATGCTGGCCCAGGGTAGGCTCCAGCAGCTTTTGGTCCAACCCTAAGATTGCCTACAGAGTCTATCCATGCAATACTTGTGCCGCCATTGCCTACTTCGGCTATCTCTATTGTGGGCACTTTGACGGGGTATCCTGGGTTAAACCTGTCTCTCCCAACGTAGTAGTCGCTTGTCACTTTAGGCTTTAGATCCTCCACAAGACTGGCCTTTGTTGTTGTACTCCCGCCATCCAAGGCTATAATGTTCCGCTCACCTATGAGTTCAGCTATGGCAACAGCACCCATGACACCGGCCACGGGGCCTGACTCAATAGTGTATATTGGCAGTTCCTTCGCGAAGTCAAAGGAGGCCATTCCACCATTAGAGAGAACGGTGAGGAATTTACCCTTGAAGCCTAGCTTTGTAACTTCTCTCTCGAGAACCGAAAGGTACTCCTTCATCTTGGGCTTAACAAATGCATTGAGTACTGCAGTGTTTATCCTCTCATACTCCCTCCACTCACGTGTAACTTCACTTGAAGTAGTTACAGGTATGTTGAGCCCCCTCTTCTCAAGCTCCTCGACTACAATCTTCTTTGCTTCCTGCTCATGTATAGGGTTGAGGTAAGAGTTTAAGAACCCTATACAGATAGACTCAACACCCTCTCTAAGAAGCTTCTCAAGAGCCCTTAGCACGCTTTCTCTGCTAAGCTTCTTAATTATCTTACCAGTACCATCAATTCTTTCTTCAACTTCTAGAGTCAAGTAGCGTGGAACAAAGGGCTCAGGCTTTCTATACCTCAAATTATACATGTCTCTCCTATTAGCCCTTTGCAGAATCAACACGTCCCTATGCCCTTTTGTTGTGAGAAGGCCCACTCTAGCGCCATCACGTGTAACAACAGAGTTTATCACGAGTGTTTGTCCGTGAATAAACATTGTGACCTTACTCAAGTCTACCTTGCTCTTCTTGACAACATTAATAACTCCTTCAGCGAGATTTAAGGGTGTTGTCTCGCCTTTAACCCATACGATTTCGCCAGTCTCTTCGACAAAGGCTACGAGGTCGGTGAAGGCGCCTCCTATGTCAACTCCAAGCCTAATATGCAATACGGGTATTCCCCTCCAAAAGTTTCGAGTAGACCACTGCTTTTGTGATCACATAAAAATTTTGCCGCTCATATTACCAAATTCTTTTGATAAAAGTTTAACACAAATTATTTAATACAGGAGGGACGAGCTAATTAACACACAGACAAAGAGTGGGATCTATGGTGGTATTTTGGGTCAAAGACTCTTAGGGAGAGGTGTTTCACAGACAACTGTAGCCATAATAGTAATAGTGATAGTCGTGCTTGCTGGGCTTGCAATCTGGCTGAGTACTAGGGAGAAAGCAGTAACACCTACATCATCCCCTGTATCGCCATCTCCTTCGCCTACAAGTTCTCCAGCCACATCTCCATCGCCAACTACACCGTCAAAGACTACTTCGGCGCCAGCTACAGTGAGCACTCCTGCAAAGGCTAAGCGCGTATTGAGAGTCGGATTTGCATTTCCAACATACATAGATCCTGCAGTAGGCTCTGACTTCTCCAGCTCAACTGCCTTAACACAGCTTTACGACCCATTGGTGTGGCCTCTTCCTAACGGTAGTGTAAAGCCCTGGGTTGCTGAGAGTTGGACTGTTTCAGAGGACGGTCTAGTATGGACTTTCAAGATTAGAAAGGGGATAAAGTTCCATAGTGGTAATGAGCTTACAGCAGAGGATGTGGCCTTCTCGATGGAGAGACTGCTCACTATAGGTCAGGGCTATGCGTATATATTCAAGCCTTACATCAAAGAAGTGAAGGTGATTGACAAATATACAGTGCAATTCGTGCTCAATAGGCCGTGGGGTGGCTTCCTCAACGCACTAATAAGACTCTATATTGTTGATAAGAAGACTGTACTCCAGCACATAAAGAAGCCAGGCCCCTACGGAGAGTATGGTGACTTTGCAACAGAATGGCTCACATACCATGATGCCGGGTCCGGTCCATACATGGCTGTAGATGTTGACCCGCAGAAATACGTGAAGATGGTCAAGTTCGAAGACTACTGGAATAAGGAGGCTTTTGCCCCCAATGCTCCCGATGAGGTAATCTTCCTTGCTACAGCTGGTGCACCAACAACAGAATTGACAATGTTTGCTAAGAGAGAACTTGAGATCGGCGACCAGTGGCTCCCCGAGGAGACCTTGAGGGAAATAGCTAAGATTAAAGGGGTATCAATAGCTAAGATCCCCATGCCAGGACAGCTTTACCTCATGTTTAATACCAAGAAACCGCCCCTAGACGATGTACATGTAAGGAGGGCACTTGCATATGCTTTTGAGTATGATGTTGTTATAGAGAAGCTCTATCCTGACCAGAAGCCTGCTGAAGGGCCAATACCACATGTGCTGCCTGGATGGTGTCCAGTTGGCAAATACGAGACAAATCTTGAGAAAGCTAAGGAGGAGCTGAAGAAGTCGAAGTATTGGCCCGACATAGTGAACAATCCTGACAAATATGTCATAGAGTTTTGGTGGATTGCCGAGGTACCACAAGAGGAGAAAATAGCGCTCCTATTCGCTAAGGACGCCTCCCAGCTTGGGCTCAAGGTGAAAGTAGTTAAGACACCATGGGCTAAGATGGTTGAGTATGCAGCAAATTGGACTTCAGCGCCTCACGCCACGTTGCTCTTCGACATGGCACCTTACCCTGATGCTGGCGCATTATTGTGGGCAAAGTATTCTTCAGCAACAGCGCCTAGCTGGGAGCAGATAGAGTTCTTGCTAAATGAGAGTCTTGACCAGTGGATACAGAAGGCAATGTCCATCCTGGACCCCAAGGCGAGGTATGAGGAGTATTGTAAGATTGCAAAATACATTAACAGTATTGCTCCCTCGCTATACTTGTTCGACTACGTCGTGAGACTACCATACCAGTCTTACTATGTTAAATGGCCTCAAGCCGAGGATCCGTCAAAAGTTGTGCCAGCTATAGGTTACAACATTGTCGCACGTGAGATACAGATATTGCTCGATAAGAAAGCCGAGCTGACAGGCTAAAGGGGGTCTCCCGTGCAACCACATGAGAATTCAACTTGTGTTTTTTGGCTCTATACCCCGCCAGTCTCGCTCCTCAACACTCTATACCTCTACACGGATGGTCTCAGCCTAGTGAGGCTGATAGGTAGCCATGGTCTCAGCGTTCTCAAAATATATCATTAAGAGGTCGGCGTACACACTCTTCTCACTATTCGGCTTGTCTATACTAGTGTTCGTTCTTGCTAGGGTTCTCCCAGGCGACCCAGCCAGGATTGTGGCGGGGCCCCAGGCTCCAGAGGAGGTTGTTGAGCGTATTAGGCAGCAGCTGAATCTCGATAAGCCTATTCCAGTACAGTACATTCTCTGGCTAAAGAGCGTCTTCCATGGTGATCTAGGCTATTCAATCTATACAAGACACAGTGTCACACTTGATGTGATAAAGTATCTTCCTAACTCTCTTGAACTCATAATTGTTGCTGCAATAATACAAGTCATAGGAGCCATAATACTCGGAGTGACCTCTGGATGGTGGGCGTATAGGTGGCCAGACAATCTAGTTAGAGCCTTCGCCTACATCGGGATCTCTGTCCCAGCATTTGTCTGGGCAATTATACTACAGCTCGTCTTCGGCTGGTGGCTTGGATGGTTCCCTGTCCAGGGAATGTTTAGTGAAGGAGTAACTCCTCCACCACGTATAACTGGTTTTAGCCTACTTGATTCCCTTCTTACTGGTAACTTTGTAGCATTCAAGGATGAATTGTGGCATATCTTCCTCCCAGCGCTGGCGCTGGCACTTGGCCCTATGGCGCAGGATGCGAGGATTATAAGGGCAGGCATGGTCGACAATGCGGGGAAGGACTTTATAGCACTAGCAAAGTCTCATGGCTTACCTGATAGAATTATTATGTTTAAGTACCTCTTCAAGCCCTCTGTAATCCCTGCTGTGACTGTGATGGGTATGGATATAGCTGCCCTTCTAGGCAACGCCTTTCTCGTAGAGATAATCTATAACTGGCCAGGATTTTCTGCTTATGGTATAGCTGCTATGCTACGTAAGGACTTGAATGCAATAGTTGCTGTGGTTCTTGTTATTGGCATAATTTACGCTGTTGCAAACATTATTGTAGACATTCTTGTTGCGTATCTTGACCCAAGAATAAGGTATCTTGAGAGGGGAGAGTAGCCATGGCTAAGGCACGCTCATCAG
>JALTZF010000033.1 GCA_027046265.1 Pyrodictiaceae archaeon | reverse complement strand
GGATAAAGTACTGCTGCTGTGCCACCTTCAGCGGAGACACTGTGGCTCCTCATGAGCTGGAGCTTGCTTATTACTGCCAAGCTAACCTTGTCTCCAGCAACCCGTTTAACTTCAAGTGCAGCGCGTAGACCAGCAATACCGGAACCTACAACAATCACATCATAGTATATTGTCTCAACCATTACATACACCCTTAGTACATGATTCAGACAAGGGCCTTTAAGAGACGAGTTTTTCGAGTATGCGCTCTAGCCTCTCTTTTGCTTGACTCATAAGTTCCTCGTACATGTTCCTTCCCGTAGAATCTATGACTACAGTTAACGGACCGAAGTTTTCTACTTCAAAAACCCACATGGCTTCTGCCATGCCCAGCTCATCAAGCCAGTAGACGTCAACAACTCTCTTTATCGCTTGAGCCGCTAGAACCGCTGCTCCACCAGTGAAGACTGCGTAAACTGCGCCGTACTTCTTACATGCCTCAGCAGTTTTACGGCCCATGCCACCCTTACCTATAATCATTCTAGCCCTTGTCTTCGCTATGAACTCAGCTTCAACGGGCTCCATCCTAGCACTAGTGGTGGGCCCTGCAGCTAGCACCTCCCAGCCTCCGTCAGGTTTGCGTCTTACAACAGGGCCTACATGGTATACAGCCAAACCCTCAAGGCTTAATGGGAGCGTACCTCCCTGCTCTAATATCTCAAGTATCTTCTTGTGTGCTGCGTCGCGTGCTGATACTATTATGCCGGATAAGTAGACTATATCGCCTACTCTAAGCTGCCTTACATCGTCCTCGCTAAGGGGAGTTTTTAGGTGGAATACACGCGATTCATTGCTCATCCTATTTCACCCCAAGGCATGGAGAGAGTGGAGATGCAAAAACTCACTTCCTGGTTTTATGTGATGTTATCTCCCACTTGCCAGTAGAGTCTATGACCCCACTTGCACGTCTTAGAGCCCAACAGCTTGTTACTACGCCTATAGCGTATGAGGCTGGGTGTCGGTGAGCGTATTCTATATGGACATCCAGTGCTGTTGTCTTGCCTCCAAAGCCGTGAACACCTATGCCTAGTTCGTTGAGTGCCTGAAGAAGTTCTTCTTCGAGTTTTGCTATTTTGGGGTCAGGATGCCTTGAGCCTATAGGTCTTAATACTGCAGCTTTCTTCGCTAATGCTAGTGCTACGTCAGCGCCAGGGCCTACGCCAACACCAACAATTACTGGGGGACAAGGCTTTGGCCCTGCTTCGTATATTGCTTTGAGTACTGTCTCCTTCAGCTTTCTAAGCCCAAGAATGGGGGGCGCCATGACTAGTGTTGAAGGAGCCTCACTGCCACCACCTTTTGGGACAACAGTGACCTTGAGCTTATTGCCTTTAACAAGTTTGACTTCTATCCATGGCATGTAGCGGCCAGTGTTGTCGCCGCTATTCCTCTCATAGAAGGGGTCGACAGCGTTAGGTCTTAGAGGAACTACTCTTGTCGCGTCTCTGACAGCCTCTCTAATAATATCTTCAAGCTCTGTCTTTAATGGGAAGTCTTCTCCGAGTTCAACATAGAAGTATAAAGACCCTGTGTCTTGGCATATGGGGAGCCAACGCTTAGAAGCAAGATCTACATTCTTCAAGATCGCTTCTAAGTGCTTTTTAGCTATCGGATTCTCTTCAGACTCATAAGCCTTCTTTAGTGCTTCAATAACATCAATAGGTAGTTGTGTTACTGCAACACGGATAAGTTCTACCAAGAACTCGTTAAGAGATCTATGTAAGGATCTATCTTCCATTTTAACCTAAACCTCTACACAGAGTACTCTTGCCACTAATCTTTTATCACAACGAAACATTTTAAAATTTATATGCATACACTCATAAGTACATGTCTTAGGTGGAGGTAAACTCGGAAATGGCCTCAGATTGGTATGAAATCGCAAAAAGGCTGCACAAGTTCTATGAAGGGAAAATAGAGGTTCTTCCTAAGGTTCCAGCGTTTACACAAGACCACTTCTCTATTTGGTATACACCCGGTGTAGCTGGCCCATCAAGAGAGTCTGCAAAAGATCCCGATGAGACTTTCTACTTGACGTGGAGATGGAATGTAATAGCTGTTGTTAGCGATGGAACGAGAGTGTTGGGCCTCGGTAACATCGGCCCTGAAGGCGCTTATCCCGTGATGGAGGGCAAGTCGTTACTCTTCAAAGCCCTTGGAGGGGTAGATGCTGTACCAATAGTACATCGTGCAAGGGATCCCGAGAAGTTCCTCGAGCTACTAGAACTCATAGAGCCAAGCTTTGGAGGCATAAACTTAGAGGATATTGAAAGCCCGAAGTGTTTCTACATACTTGAAGAGGCGCGCAAGAGACTCCAAATACCTGTCTGGCACGACGACCAGCAGGGCACTGCAACAGTCACACTAGCAGGTCTTATAAATGCCGCAAAAATCGTTGGCAAAGACTTACGTAAGATGAAGATCGCACTGATAGGTGTTGGTGCATCCAACATACCCTTATATAGGCTACTCAAACTCATAGGTGTGCCACCAAGCAACATTGTAGCTGTTGATAGTAAAGGGGTTTTACATAGTGAAAGAGGAGACATAGAAAAGCTGAAGAATACTAATCCATGGAAGTATCAGATAGCCATAGAGACTGATGGTGGATGGAATAAGCTACGAGGAGGCGGGATCGCTGAGGCCCTTGATGACGCAGACGCCGTTGTATCAGCCACGAGGCCAGGCCCAGGCATTATTAAGCCAGAATGGGTAAAGAAGATGGAGAAAGACGCTATTGTATTTGCAATAGCTAATCCAGTGCCAGAAATATGGCCCTGGGAAGCAAAGGAAGCTGGAGCCAAGGTAGTAGCAACTGGCAGGAGTGATCTACCAAACCAGGTCAATAACAGCTTAGCGTTCCCCGCAATATTCAGAGGAGTACTCGATGTTAGAGCTAAGACTATAACTGATGAGATGACAGTAGCTGCAGCAGAGGAACTAGCAAGATACGCAGAAGAGAAGGGCATACACGAGGAGTACATCCTTCCAACTATGGAAGAGTGGGAGGTCTTCCCACGAGTAGCGACAGCAACAGCACTAAAGGCCATAGAACAGGGTGTTGCAAGACTTAAGCTAAGCCGTGACGAAATATATGAGCGTGCAAAGACAATAATACAGGAAACAAGAAAGAAACTTGAGTATCTATTCAAGACAGGGCTCATCCGCGACATACCAGAAGAAGTAAAGAAGATGATAGAAGAGGCTAAGAAGACGCACAAATAATTTAATTCATGTAAACCATAACCTTCTTTTTCATTTCCGGGGTAAGCCGATCCTAAACACCTACATTCTCTGGGCCAAAGACTGATAACTTGTCTTCAGGAATGGAACAACACGCATCATAAAATTCTAGTAATTCATTATGCTTACGTACGACAGCAAGGCTAGGATTAGCTATCCTATCAACAAGACCCTCCTCCACAGCTGTTTCATCAAGGAACTTTTTCGCAGTACGTGGCCTCATGCATCCAATGTATATGCTACCATCCCATATATCACGAATATGTCTCAGAATCGATGGAAGAATCTTCGCAACATTAAGGTCTATGTCTCCTTGGGGGGGTATGTATACGAGTAAGTTTACAGCATCTAAGCCTCTATCAGAGAGGATGGACAACTCACTGCGTAGCTCACTAGTACTCCTCTTTGGGAGCCATAAGAAGACATGAGGGACAACACGTAAACCTGCATCAAGCATTGCATCAAGCGCTTCTACATACCTCTTAGGACCATAAGGTAGGCCGCGAATCGTTGATACAAGCCATTTGTTTAGTGTAAATTCAAAGTCAATTATATCGAAGGCTTCACGTGCAACATAGAGAACCTCCTTACGTGTTTCCAAGCCTAGGTGGACATTAAACACTATACCATATTGTTTGCGTAGCTTAGCAAGCCTCTCCATGACTTCAACGCTGAGGGGTAAGTATCCCTCTCTTGTCCATCCACCACTCAAGAGAAAACCTCTTACTCCACGTTGAAAGAGCCTCATAACTAGCCTAGGCAAAGCCTTAGGGGAGACTGGTAGCATACTCCTAATGTATCTTCCCCCACAGTGAGAACAGCCAAGTTCACAGTAACCTCCAGTAACTGATAGAACCCTAAACAGTTTCTTTATTCTAAAGGCTTTGATTCGGTGCACTATACAACACCTATACGAGAGAGTTCTTCGATAACTTTCTCCTTGTGCTTTTCCAAGACATCTTTGTTAGGATAATTGTACAATGGGCCACGTGGGGACTCGTTATAGAATGGCCTATTACAGTCTGGGCAACCGCTCGTGATAAGTGCTTGGATAAGCTCGTCTACGCTGAGTGGGATTCTCTTCTTGGCCCTGGGCGGGTTCTTGTCGAAATCTATGTACGCGAAGGGATCATAGCGGTATTCGAGTAAAAAACGGGCAATTTGAAGGGCGCGGTACGTGTACAAGTCTATGCCAGGATACTCTAGTGTGCCGGGTAGGGGAGTATACCTAAATAAAGCTACTCTAGCACCCATGGAATAAATGTGTTTCATTGTCTTGACTATGTCCCTAGGCTTCTCGCCAAGACCAGCTATTATGTGTACAAACACGTGTCCATACCCAAAAACCTCTAGGGCTCGTTGAATGAAGAAGAGGTATGTGCTCCAGGTATAAGGCTTACCAGACTTTTCGAATAATTCTGGTGTTGAAGCGTCAAGTCCTACGCCTAGATTATCTACGCCTAACTGTTTAGCCCTAGCGAGGAAATCCTTGTGAACAGGGGTTGTGGCAAGTGAGACGGGTATTCCAAGTCCTGCCAGCTGCTTTAATATACATAACACTTCCTGAAAGAACATTGGCTTAACCACGGTCTGCAAGCATATCCGCCTAAATAGCCTTTTATTAGATTGTAGAGAATCAACAAGTTCTCTAATGTTCACTGTTGGCCAGATCACTCTAGAAAGCATAGATTTGGGTGCACGACTTGTAATGCTTTGTGTGCAGAACCTACAGCCAGCGAGACATCCTCTACTACTATATTGGAGTATGTAGAGAGTATGGGGTGTAGCTTCAACTCTGAGTTTCTCGAAGCCTAAGACAGCTAGGCTGCCTATGGAAATTCTTACTGGAATGTCTGCTTGGCACCACTTATCGGGGACAGTCCCTTTCATCAATGTTGACCCTATTCCTAG
>JALTZF010000032.1 GCA_027046265.1 Pyrodictiaceae archaeon | reverse complement strand
GTGCGGCGGCCGGGATTTGAACCCGGGATCACCGGCTTGGAAGGCCGGCGTCCTAGTCCAGGCTAGACGACCGCCGCACCATAGGGGTAGCAGATATTTCAGCCATTAAATAGGTCTTCATGGTTTAGCCATTTTTAGAATTTTCTACCAAGACAATAGCTTAGCAGTTAAATCAATAATCTTGATTTAATTGTATGTTAGGATTCCTCTTTGCTTTGGGAGTTATTGAAACAAGATTATAAAGGGTATTAGAAGTTTCAGTGTAAGAATGGTGGGTGGTGACGAAAAGAGGGTCTCTTGACCGTCAAACGGTGTGAAGAGAGCCGGAAAAGCCGAACCGTCTTTTGCATTGTTGAGGGTTAGCCTTAATAGAGGTGGTTAACGGGTAGACACACTAGGGATGTGCCGCCGTAGCTCAGCGGGAGAGCGCCCGGCTGAAGACCGGGCGGTCCGGGGTTCGAATCCCCGCGGCGGCGCCATGCCGCCCGGTCTTCACTCTTCCTATCTTCTCAGCCTTGATCTATACATGTTTAAGTCGTTGTAGACAGTTAAGCCTATGACGAGGACTTGCCCAGCTGAAGTATTATGTGTGATGTGTACTGTGGCGTCTGAGGCTCTTCATGGGGTGAACCTTATAGAGGGGTTCTCTACACGAGGCTTTTGGGTACGCGAGTAGGGTTGCGAGTGCTATGTGGGGTGGTTCGTGCTGTCAGAGCAACAGTATAGGTATATAGTGCGTATAGCTGGTATGGACATACCGGGAGACCTCAAAGTAGCACATGGACTAGCTCTCATTAAGGGTGTTGGATATAATTTTGCTCTCGCGTTGTGCAGACTCATAGGAATTGATCCTGACAAAAGAATAGGCTTTCTGACAGATAGTGAGATTGAGCGGATAGAGTCGGCATTGGGTAACCCTCTCTCAATAGGTATACCTGCATGGATGCTGAATAGGAGAAAAGACTATGAGACGGGCCGTGACATGCACCTCATAGGCGCAGACCTAATCTACTACGTTAAGAGAGATATCGAGAGGGAGAAGAGAATTAAAAGCTGGAGAGGTATACGTCACGCTCTTGGTCTAAAGGTTCGTGGTCAGCGTACAGCTACGACAGGCCGCACAGGTATAACTGTTGGTGTAAAGAGGAGAAGATAGGGAGGGGGTGCAAATGGGTGATCCTAAGAAGCCTCGAAAGAAGTGGATGGGTCCTAAGCATCCCTGGGTGAAGGAGAGGCTAATACGCGAAATAGAGCTTATGGGAGAGTATGGTCTTAGAAACAAGAAAGAGTTATGGAGATTAGAGACCCTGGCACGATACTTTAGACATCGTGCAAGAAGCCTCCTTGCTTTGCCACCAGAGATACGCGCCAGAGAAGAGAAAGCATTACTTTCAAGACTCTACCACCTAGGTGTGTTGCCGGAAAACGCTACACTGGATGATGTGCTAGGGTTGACGGCAAGAAACTTCCTTGAAAGAAGGCTCCAGACTATAGTATACCGCAAAGGTCTTGCCAAGAGTATTCATGAAGCCCGTCAGTTAATAGTGCATGGGCATATAGCTGTTGCTGGTAGAAGAATTAGGAGTCCCAGCTATCTCGTTAGACGTGAGGAAGAGGATCTTGTAGATTATGCTCCTACAAGTCCATTTGCATCAAAACGTGTAGAGGAGGAGGGTGAGGAGGCTCTTTAGGGGGTGTAAGTGATGGCTTTTCAGGCCCGTGAGATAAAGTGGGGCGTAGCGCATATATATTCAAGTTATAACAACACAATAATACACATTACTGACTTAACAGGGGCAGAAACCGTGGCTAGGGCAAGTGGTGGTATGGTTGTTAAGGCTGACCGCGAGAAACCAAGCCCTTATGCTGCAATGCTAGCTGCAAGTAGAGTTGCACAGGAAGCCATGGAGAGGGGTATAGTTGCTCTACACATAAAGGTACGTGCGCCTGGTGGGCATGGACCCAAGACACCAGGTCCTGGTGCCCAAGCAGCCATAAGGGCGCTGGCTCGTGCAGGCTTCATCATAGGTCGAATTGAGGATGTTACGCCGCTACCTCACGATACAACCAGAAGGCCCGGAGGACGCCGCGGACGCCGCGTCTAAACCTTCTATTGTCATAGGTAGTCGGTGTAGTCGGTTACTCATACTAACCTTTCATGATTGTGTTTCAGCAATATTAAAACTTGTTTATTAAATTAACCTGTCATACAATTATGGCTCCGAGTAATATTATTAGATAAGGTAGGACAGGTAGAGGTTTGATAAGCGTGACTGAAAAGCGCAAGATACGCCTTCTCGAGAAGGCGCCCAATAAGCTGCGTTTCCTTGTAGAGGGCTTCCCATTGCCTTTAGTTAATGCTATAAGGAGAGCTTGTTTTACCGATGTGCCTATTATGGCTATAGACTATGTTGAAGTATTTGAGAACAACACAGTTCTCTATGATGAGATAATAGCGCATAGGTTGGCGTTAATACCATTGACTTCGGAAGAAGCTTTGAAAAAATATAAGCGCCCAGAAAACTGCCGTGAAGGTGATATAGGTGACACCAACTGTTATGCTGTTCTTCGTTTAGAGGTTGAAACAGGGCCTATGGAAGAGCGCATTGTTTATAGCGGTGATCTTGAAACATTCGACCCGGATGTAAGGCCTGTATATGATAATATTCCTATAGTAGTCATGGCCCCTGATCAGCGCTTAAGACTACAAGCTTATGCACGGCTTGGTTATGGTAAGGAGCATGCCAAATGGATGCCCGTTAGTGTTGCCGCACACAAGTATGTCCCAATAGTAGAGTTTGACGTCAACAAAATAGGCGAGGAGTGTCTGTCTTGTATAGAGATGAGTTATCCATGGTTAGTCGAGAAAATAAAGAAGTCAAAGCAGGGCAGAATAGAGATCCTTGAAGATATTAACACATCTGCTCTTTATTGGTGTGCACAACGTAAGTGTACAAACAATGAAGGTTTCAAGCTACACTATGACGATAAACGGTTCATAATGACGATAGAGAGTACTGGTTCTCTCTCACCAAAACACATAGTGTTAGAGGCCGTAAACGCTATAGTTAAGAAGGCAGAAAACCTCCTAACTCAGTTAGACAAGATACGAAAGGAAAGCGGAGAAGTGAGGGGCTGATGGAGCATGCAAGTAACAAAAAGGACGGGACCAACGAACATTATAATACGTAAAACCATTAGAGCACTCGAGAAAGCAGCTAATAAGAATAAGGCACCCATATGGAACTATGTAGCTGAACTATTAAATAGGCCTACACGTCTACGCTACGAAGTAAACATCAGTAAAATCAATAGATATACTAAGTCAGGTGACATAGTAGTAGTCCCAGGTAAAGTATTGGGTGCTGGTAAGCTTGATCACCCAGTAACTGTTGCTGCCCTATCATTCTCTGAACAAGCACTGCAAAAAATAAAGGCTGTAGGAGGCCGCGCAATCCACATACTCCACTTGATAGAGGAAAACCCCAAGGGTAGTAACGTTAAGATAATAATATAAATGCGCCTCTAGCAGAGCATGTCAGAAGGGTGCTACTTTATGACCGTGAAGGTGCAAGCTCCAAGACCGCCAGAACGTGTACTCTACGTTGATGCTACTGACCAAATACTTGGTAGGCTAGCAGCTGAGGTTGCTAAGAAGCTATTGGAGGGCTACAGAGTCTATGTCGTAAATGCCGAAAAAGCTGTTGTTAGCGGAGACCCATTAATGGTTATTAAGAGTTATCGTGTATGGTATCAAATATACGTACACGTAAACCCATACAAGTGGGGGCCGCACAGGCCCAGGAGCCCAATAACAATTGTTAGAAAGGCCATACTAGGAATGCTGCCTAAGGATAAGCACGTAGGCAGAATGGCTGCTAAGCGGCTACGTGTCTATATTGGTGTACCCAAGGAGCTTGAGGGCAAAGAGTTTGTCCGCTTCAGATTCGCTGACGCATCAAGGCTTAGCCGTAAGTTTATACGTGTAGGAGAAATAGCTCTAAGGCTAGGATGGAAGGGGGTGAGGTCTAAGCAATGAGTCAGAATGAGCAGGCACTCCAGGCTAGACTTCTTGGAGCATATGTACAAGCTGAGAAGCCTGTGCGCATAGTCATATCTACTGGTAAAAGAAAGACAAGCATAGCGCGTGCTGTAATAAAGCCAGGTAAGGGCCGTGTATGGGTTAATGGTGTACCCATAGAACTCTGGCCCATAGAGATGGCTAGGCTAAAGATGATGGAGCCTTTGCTTATTGCGGGTCCGGACATAGTGAACAATATTGACATAAGAGTTAACGTCAAAGGAGGTGGCTACATGAGTCAAGCCGATGCGGTGAGAATGGCCATAGCACGAGGCCTTGTAGCCTATACTGGCAGCGAAGAACTTAGAAAGATATTCGAAGAATATGATAGGTCTATGCTTGTAGGCGACCCAAGACGTACAGAGCCCGAAAAGCCTATGAGGAGGAGTGCGAGGCGTCGTTGGCAAAAGAGCTACAGATAATGTCCCAAGCTTAGGCTCAGACCACTGTTTTCCAAAATTAAAATAAAAGTTAGTCAGACTAGGTGTAGGTCATCATGATAATACCTATTCGCTGTATGACTTGTGGCACGCCTTTAGCACAATATTGGGAGGAGTTTCAGCGTAGAGTAAAACAAGGAGAGGACCCAGAAAAAGTTCTTGATGATATTGGCTTGAAGAGATATTGCTGTAGGAAGACGCTGCTTGCACATGTTCCATCTATATATGAGGTTAGATGGTTCAGGCGTGTACTCTAACTCTCTATCAGGTGTCAATGGAAGCTGAGTTTTCGTATATGTGCATGTTCTTCTTTTTAGCACGTTATTGTGGCCTATGTCTGAGGGGTAGCGGCTAGCTTATAGCTGACTAGCTGTAGCGTGAGCTACGGGGTGGCATTGCTGTGAGTGGGGGTCCACAGGGCTACGGGAGACAGCAAGTAGAAATCGGCGGTAAGGTAGTTGAACTCCTTGTTCCACTAGAGAGATACTTGTCAGCGGGAGTCCATATAGGCACGCATATTTGTACAGCGCATATGAGAAAATTTGTCTATAGGGTCAGACATGATGGCTTGTACATACTTGATATACGAAAGACTGATGAGAGGATCCGTGTAGCAGCAAACTTCCTTTCTAGATTTGAGCCGTCAAAAATAGCTGCAGTTGCTGTTAGGCAATATGGTCAAAAGCCTGTCCAAAAGCTCTGCACCTATGTTGGCTGCAAGGCATTAACAGGTAGAATACTACCTGGCACATTCACAAACCCAAGCCTTGAATGGTATATTGAGCCCGAAGTTCTACTTGTAACAGACCCTAGAGCTGATAGCCAGGCTGTGGATGAGGCTAGTAGAATGGGTATACCAGTAGTTGCGTTAGCTGATACTGATAACAGAATAGAGAACATAGATCTCATAATACCAGTTAACAACAAGGGTAGAAAAAGCCTGGCGTTAGTATATTGGATTCTTACACGCGAAATACTGAGGAATCAAGGTAAACTGGGTGCAGACCAGGATCTTCCAGAGCCGCCAGAAGCGTTTGAGTACAGAGTTAGGAGAAGTTACTAAACCATTATAATAGTAATAGTGTATGTGAATTATTTAACTTAACTGTAATTTGAAGAGCGTACTGCCTAATATAAGTCTTAGAGTGGCATATACTTTCGAGAATTTCTCCATATCTTATAGAAGCCTTTTAACCGCGTTTACTAGACAAAGTCGCCAGCTTAATTACACAGTGGAGGCAGCAGACTTGAGTGAAATAAACAATAAACTTCCGCTATCATTGGTGTTTGCAGGTGCACCGATACCAGACAAGTATAACCCTTACATAATTCTTGTTACTAGTAAACCTCTTGTAAGTATTATAGTTGATATAGATGAGGCTGAATCTGTGAGCAAAGCTGTCATCAAGGGCCCTAATCTTGGGTGGAGATTTGATTTAGCTATAAAAGCTTTTGTTGATACGTTAGCCTCACGGCTCGAACAACCATTAGTTGTCACAATGCGATACGACGTAGAGGGAGTGGATTATCCTCCAGCTGCAAGCATCTATGCTATCTCTACACTAGCCATTGTAAAAACTTTATCAGATTATGTAGGATACAGTATGACTGACGAAGAGATTCTCCAAGCGGCTTCGAGCCTTGATGAAGAAGCGGGTGTGTGGTTTGACTATATAGACGGTCTGCGTTATGCGATTCTCAAGAATAACAGCATAATTTACAGGCATGGCGAAAAAGCCTTAGACCTTAATGTTGGAGCTACAGTAGTGCTTGAGCTTGTTGGTGAGGAGGATATTGGAGAGGACTTAAGTAAGAGCATAAACGCGGACGTAATCAATGTTGTGACTAGGCTTGCTGGTATTGCTGTTATCAGAGCAGTACAACAATTAAAGAATGGTGACCCCTTTAATGAGGTGTTTAGGTTTATATCAAGAGTGGATAACGCCTTGTATTACATGCTTTATGGTGCCAACCTACCTCCTGAAGGGTGTAAGTGGACGCCGTCGCTCCAGAGGGTGTATGGTGTATGTGTTCACGAGAGGAATTTGGGCAACAAGGTAGAGTTTATGTTATAAAGCTCGGTGGAAGTGTTATAACAGATAAGCGATTACCTTTTAGTCTTAATATTAAGGTCTTAAGATCTCTTGCAGAGCAAATATCTGAATTACTGGCACATGGTGTTAACATTAAGGGAATAGTGATTGGTGGTGGGAGTTACGGGCATTATGTTGCATCAGTCTATAAAAACTATGATTCTCCTGTCGGTGAAGCTCTTTCAACTATAAGTAATGTCATGTTAGAGTTGGCGGTCGCCGTATCAGACATACTTCAAGGTGGTGGAATTAATGTGGTTGTCTTTCCTCCTCATGCATTTTGTAAGCCGTCTAACTTGAGGCCTAATTGTGACTGGAGACTCCTATTTGGTGCTATTAGTGTTGGTGTTATCCCACTAGTGTATGGTGATGTTTACCCATGTGAGAAGGGATGGTGTATAGTTTCAGGGGACGAACTCTCTATTGAGATGGCTTGTAGTCTTGGTGCAGACTATGTTGTCTATGTAACTGATGTTGATGGACTCCTTGATAGTGAAGGTAATGTGGTAACTAGGACTAGTTTAAAGGAACTAAGAAGCCAAGTATATGGAAAAAAGAGTGTAGATAGTGCTCTTTATGATGTAACAGGAGGCATAGAACGTAAGATAAGAGCTATAGAGGTTAATTATTGTGAAAAGCTTAAAGGTATATGGATCGTTAATGGTTTACGTAAGGACGTATTATTGAGGCTTGTGAGTAGGGATGGTATAATTGGCACATTCATAGATTTAAGTGGAAGGTGAGTAGCATAGTGTCTACATCGCATCGTAAGCTTGATCATATACGAATAGTACTTGATAATGAAGTAGAGCACGTTAGAAGCACTCTTCTCGACGAAGTAGAGCTTGTACATATGGCTTTACCTGAGGCTGACTTGTCTTCTACTGATTTACGTGTGAATTTCCTGAATAAGGAGCTTGCAGCCCCCCTAATGATTACTGGGATGACTGGTGGTCATAGTGTTGCCGAAAAAATAAATTGTGCGTTAGCTAGAGCTGCTTCGAGTGTTGGTGTAGCCCTAGGTGTTGGTAGCCAAAGAGCAGCAATAGAGAACCCTAGCCTCGTAAATACATTTAGATCGGCAAGAGAATGTGGCGGCTCTGAGCTAGTACTTATAGCAAATATTGGTGCACCACAATTAGTGAAGGGATACACTGTCAAGGAGCTTAAAAAAGCTGTAGAGATGATAGATGCCGATGCAATAGCTATTCACCTTAATGCTTCCCAGGAAGCCTTCCAGCCAGAGGGTGATCATGATTATCGGGGTGTGATAGACAAAATAGGAGACATAGTTGACAGTATTGGAGTACCAATATTAGTTAAGGAGACAGGTCATGGAATAAGCTACGAGGTCGCACTAGAACTCTATAAACGCGGTATCAGATTATTCGATGTGTCCGGCGCAGGGGGTACTAGCTGGGTCAGGGTGGAGTACTATCGTGCATTAGGAAGAGATAGGCTTCTTGGCCTTGCAGCAAAAACCTTTGCCGACTGGGGTATACCAACTGCACAGTCCATAGTGGAAACACGTTGGGCGGCTCCGACATCATGCATCATTGCGAGCGGCGGAGTGAGAACAGGTCTTGATGCTATAAAGGCCTTGGCTCTAGGCGCTGATATTACGGGAATAGCGTTACCAGCTCTTAAAGCGTATGCTGAAAAAGGCGTTAATGGAATTATTGACTTATTAAAGGTCTTGATTTCAGAAATGCGAGCAGCTCTCTTCCTAATGGGTGTGAAGAAGGTCTATGATATAAGAAGACGCGAAATTGTAGTAGGCCATAGACTAGAACACATCTTGAAAGCTAGAGGAATCAATGTTAGGCTTTATTTGCACCATCTGCGTAAGGCATATTATCCTTGTCAATGGTGCACCTAAGCCTAACGCAGAAAGTTTTGCAACGTTAATGATTAAAATTAGTGTCATTAACTAGTTTAGTATGGAATGCTCTACGGACGTAAAATAGGTGATGTATTTGAAGCTAGAGCTAAGTGAGTTCACTAAGCAGTACATTACGCGTGTGGCTGGCCTAGTTGACGGCTTTATATACGCTAAGGTACACGGCGAGCCAGAGTCCATATATGCTGCATCACTCCACCTCATAAGGGCAGGAGGTAAGAGGCTGCGTCCAGTAATAGTAGTAGCTACGGCAGAAGCCTTGGGGGTTGACGCAGAGAAGGCATTACCTTTTGCGGCAGCTGTAGAGCTTATACATAATTTCACGCTGATACATGACGATATAATGGATAGAGACGAGACTCGTCGTGGTGTACCCACTGTACACAAGGTCTGGGGCGAGGCTATGGCTATACTTGCTGGCGATCTTCTTTTCTCTAAGGCTTTCGAAGTTCTGGTTGACATTATTGACATGGGGATACCATCTAGACGTGTAGTAAAAGCTACACGCATTCTCGCGCATGCAACAACAACTATAGCAGAAGGCCAAGCCATGGACATGATGTTCGAGGAAGAGGAGGAGGTTACAGTAGACGAGTACCTCAGAATGATATACAAGAAGACTGGTGCCCTCTTTGAGGCGGCTGCATTACTTGGTGGGCTAACTGCTACAGACGACGAAAATACGTTGTCCTCACTTGCTGTCTATGGGCGCAGCCTTGGCATAGCATTTCAAATAAGGGACGACATACTGGGTATTATTGGAGACGAAAAGGTCATAGGTAAGCCGGTCTATAGCGACTTACGGGAGGGAAAGAAAACACTTCCCATAATATATGCTCTAAACAGGCTAGAAGACGAGTCAAGAGAGAGACTTCGACTGGTTCTAGGTAAGCGCGATGCAAACAGAGAAGAGTTAGAAGAGGCTGCGAATCTCATAAAATCCAGTGGTGCATTAGAGTATTCTGAGAAGCTTGCTGAAGAGTATGCGAGCCAGGCTGTTAACGCATTAAAGGTTCTTCCAGATAATGAGTATAGAAAAGTTCTTGAGGAGCTTGCGCTTTTCGCTGCAAAGAGGATTAAATAGAATATCCAACAGAAGCCAAGAAGGCTCAATGAGGACTCTGGTCCGTAGTATTAACTTAGATCCCGGAGTTGCTAGAGTTATTAAAGAGTGGTAAGTTATGCGTGGTAATCATTGCAAGGAACACCCTTACTATATACCACAACTATTCATTAAGAACGCAACGTCAAGCGAGTACCTTGTGCTAAGTGAAAACGGGACTAGGGCTAGGCGTGTTAGGGATTGCAAGGAAGATAGTAGATGTTTTGGTAAGGCTGTGTACGGCGTTGTGCTAGATGAGATAATCGATATCGTGGAAAAGAAGGTTGTGAAAAGCTTTATCGTAGTTCTTCCACCGCAATACACTAAGGCTCTTCTCCTAAGAGAGAATAGTCGTGTAGAGCCTATACCCATTGAAGGTGTTCGTGTTTCTCTAGAAGTCTGTGAAAGCGATAAAGTGGATAAAAATAGTACCGTAGGTTATGTTGCTACACGAAAATGGGAATTTAGGCATATACGTAGTCATGTGAAAGGGATTGTAGTCTATATATACTATTCACCCTATGGTGGAATAGAACGCAACATAGTCTTCATAGCACCGGAAGAGGAGGTGACCTATATCAATGTCGTTTGATGAAAGGGAAATAGAGGAACTAGCCAAAGCTTATGCGTTACTGAACGCTGTTGAGCATGGAGGAAGAGCGGTTGTAGGGCCAGTAATGGGCAAAATAATGGCTGAAAGACCTGATTTACGAAGTCATGCGAGAGAGATTGTGTCCATTGTACGAAGAATAGTCGATGAGGTAAACAAGCTAGGGTATGATGAGCAAAAGCGTCTCCTAGAGGAAAAGTATAGTTGGGTTCTTGACCGTCGAAAGAAGCCACGCCAGGAAGAGAAGATGTTGCCACCACTACCAGAGGCCATTGAAGGCAGGGTTGTCACACGCTTTGCACCCAACCCAGATTTCGTAATACATCTAGGTAATGCTAGACCAGCAATACTCAGCTATGAGTATAAAGTTATGTATAAGGGTAAAATGATATTACGTTTTGAGGATACCGATCCGCGCACTAAGACTCCTCTACCAGAAGCCTATGAACTCATACGACAAGACTTAAAGTGGCTTGGTGTAGAATGGGATGAAGAATACATCCAAAGTCTTAGACTCGAAATATACTACAACATTGCGCGTGAACTACTCGCTAGGGGTGCGGCATACATAGATGATAAGTCTCCAGAAGAATTTAGGAAGTACCGAAATGAAGGTCTACTCGACGACTACCCGCCTAGAAGACGTGGCTCTGAAGACAACCTTGAACTTTGGGATAAGATGCTTGAAGGCCATTTTGGCGAAGGCGAAGCCGTCCTGCGCATAAAAACAGACCCTAATCATCCTGATCCAAGCATTAGGGATTGGGTTGCTTTCCGTATAATTGACACCAGCCTACACCCTCACCCTATTACTGGTGATAAATACATTGTATGGCCCACTTACAATTTCGCAGCCGCTGTCGACGACCACTTAATGGGTGTAACACACATCCTCAGAGCTAAGGAACACATGCAGAATACTATTAAGCAAAAATACTTGTATAGTCACATGGGATGGGAATATCCTCACGTAATCCACTTTGGTCGTTTAAAGCTAGAAGGCTTCATTATGAGTAAGTCTGCCCTCAAGAAACTCCTTGAAGAAGGAGCGGGACAAGGGCTTAGCGACCCTCGTTTTGCAACAATTGCAGGCCTCAGGCGTAGAGGTATTGTGCCTGAGGCTATACGGCAACTAATGATAGAAGTCGGCGTAAAATATACTGATGCAAGTATAAGCTACGTCAACTTAGCAGCAATAAACAGGTCTATAATAGATCCCAAGGCAAGGCGCATAATGGCAGTATTTGAGCCAGTTAAGCTCGTTGTCAAGAACATACCATGGAGGTCAAAAACGGTAGAGATACCTTATCACCCGTCGGGCAGCCTGGGCTCTAGAAAAATAATGCTTTCTGGCCCAAGCCTTGAACTACTGGTCTCACGAAGCGATGTTGAGCTTATGCTACGTAATAGTGTTATAAGACTTATGGAGGCCTTTAACATCACAATCAAAGAGGTCAAACATGACGCTATTATAGCCCACTATCACAGTGAGAGTCTTGAAGAAGCGAGAAAGTATGGTGCACCAATAATACAATGGGTAAAGCCAGAGAATAGCGTTAAGGTTGAAATTGTAGTCCCCGAAGGACTTGACTTACAGCGTATCTACGGAGTGGCAGAAGAGGCCGCTAGACATCTCAAGATAGATGAACTTGTGCAATTTGTACGAGTAGGATTCGCTAGGATAGATGCTGTACAAGCCGAAGGAGACAATGTAAAGAAGATCACGGCAGTTTATGCCCATGACTAAATAGTTAAACCACCACTATATATGAAGCCTGTATCGGTGTATCAGAGGAAGCTTTGTAAAACCCTTCTCTCACACCTTTTGGGCTGGACTAAATGTGAGGGACGACCTTAAAGGGAGGAGGATGAACTATGAGCAAACCATTCTATGTCCGCTTTGAAGTCCCCCCTGAACTCGCTGAGAAGGCTTATAGGGCACTTGAGGTAGCAAGGAAGACTGGTAAGATAAAGAAGGGTACAAACGAGACAACTAAGTGCGTAGAGAGGGGATTAGCAAAGCTTGTACTAATAGCTGAGGACGTAGACCCCCCAGAAATAGTTGCTCACCTTCCACTGCTCTGTGAAGAGAAGAAGATACCCTACGTCTATGTGCCTAACAAGAAGAGGCTAGGCGAAGCTGCAGGCATCGAAGTAGCCGCTGCTAGCGCATGCATCATCGACCCAGGCGAAGCAAAGGACCTAGTAGATGAGATTGTTAAAGCAGTAAACGAGTTAAAGGCTAAAGCTGCCTAATAGAGTCACTTAAACAAAACAAGGTTCTTCTGTTTTTTTAAGGCAATATAATTCAAGTGCTACACTTTTATAATTATTTTAGCCTTGTAGACTCTGGCACGATAATCTCATACTTAAACTCGCCACACTTGCCGCACGATATTTCTATGACGTAGGCTACATGGTTTTGTCTTGGCTTCATTGTTATGTCTTTTACTGCCCTGCCACACGGGCATGCTACTACATCCATATAACCTATTATTCCTGCAGGTGTTTGTTCTAGACGTGGTACTATGTTGAACTCATGCTCGTACAGTTCCTCGGTGAACCACTTAGCAGCTGCTAGGGTGTGTGGTTTCAGTTTTGTTGCAAGTTTTCTTGCAGCTGCAGTGTAGAGTACATAGTCTGCTGCAGCTGCATAAGTTAATGAGAGTGTTAACTTGTTCAACATTTCTGCAAGATCGTTACTGCAGCTGTAAAGGAGATTTACTATGCCGAGGTGAGCTAAAACCTCGGCGTCTAGTGCCACTCGCGCATATAAGCTTGCAGGGGCACGCATATAGGCTTCTAGGGCTTCATTAACATACCTCTTAACAGTGTCATGGACCTCTAGCTCACCTATTTGATCCTTGATACCGTCCGGGAAGGCAGTGTTTTCGCTAGCTCTCCTAAGGAGATACGTTATCGTGGTCATAGCAGCTATATTCTTGTCACAGCCCTCAATAGAACATATCTTTGTAGCACTCGCTATAGCCGATGCGACGAAAGGGTTTCTAACGAGGCTTTTGGCCTTAGCATCCTTCATCACCCACTTTGTGGAAACTAAAGCGACCTCGTACAAGGCCTTCTTCCCAGCTTTACGAACAAAGTGGTAAAAGATGCGCTGATAACGGTTTACCTTAATAGGGTCTGTCTCTAGCACCAGATGCTGGGGTGTGGTTATGAGTAAGAAAGCTGAGAAGGAATTCAATATAATTGAGGAGATAGGGTTTCCTGCAGAAGTCATACAGATAATAGGACGTACAGGGGTACATGGAGAGGTTATCCAGGTGCGTGTACGGGTTTTAGAAGGCCGCGATAAGGGAAGAGTTCTAACACGAAACGTGCTGGGACCCGTGCGCTTAGGCGACATAGTAATACTACGTGAAACTGAGCGTGAGGCAAGGAGACTCGGCAGAAGAAGGTAAAACCCCCTTACTAATTCGCTTAACGGAGGTGTGCGAGAATGCCCATGGTCAGAACATGTTCCTATTGCGGCCATCAGTTTGAACCAGGAACAGGGCTTATGTACGTTAAAAATGATGGGACTATACTGTGGTTCTGTAGCAGTAAGTGCTTTAAGCTTTGGAAGCGTGGTACTGATCCAAGAAAATTGAAGTGGACAACAAAGTTTACAGCACTGCGCCACTAAAGGAGGATAGAGTGAAACCTACTCTTTTACAAATGTTAGATAAAAACTCTTAAGCGAATGCGTAGGAAGGCCTACTCTACTAGTAGTCGCCAACTATTTCGTTGTCAGTGAAGAAGACTTTGTATTCCCTCTCATAGGATTCCTTGCTATCACTCGCATGAATAACATTAGCTCCTATATCGAGTGCGAAGTCGCCACGTATCGTACCTGGTGGCGCTTTACGCCCATCTGTAGGCCCTATCATCAATCTAACAACCTCAATGGCACTATCGCCCTCGAGAATCATTGCAACTACTGGCCCGCTTGTTACAAAGTTTACAAGGTCTTCAAAGAATGGCTTGCCTTTATGAACTTCGTAGAGTTTTTCCGCCTCCTCTCTTGTCAACCACTTCATCTTGAGCGCCTTTATCTTGAGTCCCTTGCGTTCAAATCGAGATATTATTTCTCCTATAAGACCGCGTTTTACGCCATCAGGCTTTATCATGATGAAGGTTCGCTCAACCACCATCTATACTCACCTTGGAGATTTTCTGAGCTTCTTCCACCATGTAGATAGTGGCTTACAAGCGTAGAGCCCGCCTAGAAAAATATAGTGTTTGTTTTGTTATCAGTAGTGTAGACTGGAAGAGAACAAGTGGATTTAGGGACCTGAAATAGGTTTGTGTACACGCAAAGCTTGGTGATATCTGTTATGCCCCCGCCAGAACGTCTTGTTGGTATTGTTGGTAAGACTAATGTTGGAAAGTCAACTTTCTTTGCGGCAGCAACGCTTGCCGCTGTTGAGATAGGTAATAGACCCTTTGTGACATTAGAGCCTCATGTTGGTGTGGGCTATGTTAGAAAGAGGTGTGTCCATGTAGAGCTTGGCCTGCCTAAATGCGACCCAGCATCGGGGTACTGCGTGAGAGGATGGCGTTTTATACCCGTCAAGCTAGCCGACATTCCAGGCCTCATACCCGGAGCACATGAAGGTAAGGGTTTGGGCAATAAGTTTCTTGACTCTATACGGCAAGCTGACGCTATGATACTTATTGTTGATGCTGCTGGGGCCACTGATGCGGCTGGAAACCCTCTCTCTCCTGGGAGCTATGATCCTATAGAGGAGGTTAGATGGCTTGAAGTCGAGATTGAGGAGTGGATGTATAGTATAATTTCTAAAGACTGGGATAAGTTCTCTATGAGAGTCTCTACGACGGGTGAAAATATAGTAGATGCGTTAGCTCAGCGGCTCAGTGGTTTAAGTGTAAGCAGGACACATGTCATGAAGGCTCTAGAGTATGCTGGCCTATCAAATAAACCACTAGTAAACTGGAGCAAAGAAGACCTACGTGAGTTTGTTCGCGGTTTACGCCTTTCAAAGCCTATGTTGATTGCAGCTAACAAGGCTGACCTACCTGAAGCTGAGGACAACATAAAGAGGATGAAAAGAGAACTCAGCTATGAAGTTGTTCCTGTGAGTGCTATGGCTGAGCTTGCTTTGAGGCGTGCAGCACGTGCAGGCCTTATAGAGTATATACCGGGTGATAGCGACTTCAAGATACTCGATGAGAGCAAGCTCACAAGTAAGCAGCTAAAAGCACTTGAATACATTAGGGAGAACGTGCTGAAGAAGTGGGGTAGTACTGGTGTACAAGATGCAATAAACAAGACCTTCATAGACCTTCTCCAAATGATAGTAGTTTATCCTGTGGAGGATGCTACGCACTTCACCGACGGCCAGGGCCGTGTACTTCCAGACGCTTACCTAGTCCCACAAGGTACTACAGCGCGGGAACTCGCATACATGGTTCACACTGACCTAGGAAAGACGTTTCTATACGCTATAAATGCTAGGACAAGACAAAGGATAGGTGAAGACTACGTTTTAAAGGATGGCGACGTTGTCAGAATAGTCGCCGCAGCAGCCAAGAGGGGCTGACTCGGCCTCAGCCGGGGCGCACACACCTTCATGCTCGGGAACTAGTGTCCCGAAATGCGGGCAATACATCATCGGCCCACTTCTACTTTTTGAAGGCCAGCTTTTTTAGGGGAGTAACAGATAGCGGTCTTCTGGGCATCCAGGCATAATAGAGGGAGTGATGCTGGTTTGGCGCATGGGCATTACCATTACCTACAGGAAATGTGGAAAGAGAGATACGATGACCCCGTCTTAAGGGAATTGTGGCGTCAACGTATAATAGAGTGGCGTAGACAGCCAAGCGTAGTCAGAATAGAGAAACCAACAAGACTCGACAGAGCTAGGGCTCTAGGCTACAAGGCTAAGCAAGGCATCATAGTTGTACGTGTGCGCGTGCGTAAAGGCGGGCTTAACAGGCCAAGACCAAATAAGGGTAGACGTCCCAAGCGTATGGGTGTTTACGGTTATGCTCCCGCAAAATCAACTAGGCTCATAGCTGAGGAACGTGCAGCAAGAAAGTATCCGAACATGGAAGTACTAAACAGCTACTATGTAGCCGAGGATGGTATGTACAAGTGGTATGAAGTAATACTAGTGGATCGAAACCATCCAGCAATATGCAAGGACGACGAGCTAAAGTGGGTATGTGAACGCCACAATCGTGGAAGAGTGTTCCGTGGCCTAACAAGTGCAGGCAAGAAGATGCGTGGACTAAGAAAGACACGTGGACTAAAGGGCACTCACAAGCACAAGTGGAAGAAGAAGCAGAAAGAACGCGAACTCAAGAAACGCCACGAAGCTCACCGTGGCGCCAGACTTATAGTCCCAGATGAGATAAGAGAAAAGTACCACCACGGTGACTTACAGTAAAAACATCTATTGACGCTACAAATTTTTGAGAATAAATAACCAAAACCAAGCTACTTTGTCTAAGTGTCTAATGCGTATTAACATAAATTATTCCACTTTATAACTATAAAAAATATCGTCATCTCGGTACTGCCTAAATAGTGCTAATATATGGTCTACGCCTATTCTTGTACTATGCGGGGTTCAAGAACAGCGAGAAGAGAGGTCAAATGCTACCATGGGCATAGTAACAAAGATTGTAGGCATAGAGATAGCTGTACATGCACATGCAACTGAAAATACCGAAAAAGTAAAACGTGCAGTGTACAACCTACTTCCAGAGAACGTACAGAAGGAAGTTATTATTGAAGAACAAACCCTTGAGGGACACTACAATAACCCTATTACACGTATAATAGTTAAGATTAGAGGTAAGAAGGCTGAAGAAGTACTCCGCTACATTGCGTCAAAACTTGATAATACTGATAGGAAAATCTTAGGGACACTACTAAGTGATAGGTATGATAGAAAAACTGGAAGATTCTATCTAAGGGTTAGTAAACAAGATGCATACTTAGGGTATATACGTTTTAGCGACGGCGATGACGTCATCCACATAACTATCATCATGCGCGGCTCCCCTGCACTAGAAAAGGCTCTAAGCGTACTTCGTGATCTGGGGCTTGTATCTTGAAGGCTTGCGACAGCTTAGTAGCTCCTAAGTCAAAGAAAAATGCTGAAGACATTGCACGACTATACTCCAGTATAGATGTTGGACTTGTTTTTGTCGAAACAAAAGACTATGATAGATTAAAGGAGTACATACAAATCTTTAAGGAGTACGGTATTGAGGCTCTATCGAGAATAACTATAGAAGTACATGACTGGTCAACAGCTATAGGCAGTGTTCGTGCTTATTCACAAAAATACGATATAGTGGCTGTTAAGCCAAAAACAGCTGAAGCAGCACGCTTAGCAGCGAGAGACCCACGTGTCACGGTAATACAGCTTTCCCCGTCCATGGCTAGATACATGGATCGAAGCCAGGCACTAATGCTTCGCGAAGGCTCAGCTGTTATAGAAGTCAAGCTATTACCCCTTCTCTACCATGATGATCCTAGACGTACCCTACGTGGAATAATGATAATTACTAGACGTGCAGTAGCCTATGAAGCGCCACTAGTAGTAGGCAGCGGGGCACGTGAAGTATGGGAGGTATGGCATCCACGCCAAGTTATAGCGTTACTCTCTTCTTTTGGTTTACCAGTAAGTGCTTGTAAGAGTATAGTTTTGGGTAATTGTAGGTTGGCCCTATAATCACGTGGCTACGCTATTGAAGATAACATATTAGGGATAATGGCACTCACTATTTGCTGGGCGCGATGCGGACGCCGTCCCAGTCTTAGGCCCGAACCGGTGATGTTCTCACGACGAGCCGAGCGCCTTAGTATTTCTTAACACTTGATTATGTGCACCCGTGTCCCGTTTATGTTTTCTCTATGTGTCATGTTGAGGCAGAAACAAGCTATTGCTCCCTTAAGGGTAAACCTATAACCTTCTTTGCTCTTTTTATAGTGCCGGTTGTCTTTAGCGGTATTAGAAGTACACGTCTCTCACCCACCCTCCTGGCCAAAGCCATAGAAGCAATTACTAAGTATTTTGTATCGTGTGTTGCGGCGAGTATGCCTAGCATTTTGTCAGGATGATAGTAGACTAAGCGTATTCTACCCTTGGCTACAGTTAAGTCTCCCGCTAGCCTAGTAACGGATCTCACTATAGCCTTTTCTAGCTCGTTAGGATTTACTGGCTTGCCATCCTCTGTTATAACTTGGAAGACTATGTAGCGTCTTCTCCTCTTCCTCTTAAGGAGCTCGATGAGCCTCTCGGCTTCTTTGCTTTCAAGAGCTAGACTGAGTGCTTTCTCTATTTGTCTTATCTTTTTTTGAGACATTTGCAGTGATTTTAATTGCTCTCTTAGCTCTTCTATGCTGTAACCTAGTTCTCTTAGTCTCAATACAATGTACAACATTATTACCAGTACCGCCATAACTAAGACTTGTGTAATGAGCAGTACTAGCGATGTGTTAGCCACGAAACTTGCACCCTCCGCTATAGCCTACTCTATGCAAACACAGTTAGGACGAGGCTTTAGGTCAACTCGCATTATTTCCATTGTATATCCATCAAATACTATCATTTTACCCTTATTGGACTCGCCAATACCAGTTAGTATCTTAATTAACTCTATCACAGCAATACCAGCTATAATGCCCACTGTTGGCGCAATTGCCGGAAACCTAGGTGGCGAAGTAAGTTTAGGTGGAAGTAAGCACCGTAAACAGCTTGTTTCTCCAGGTACTATGGGTATTACTTGCCCCTCTAGCCCATATATGCCAGCATGAACGAAGATCTTTTCGAGCTTATAGGCTACTCTGTCGATAAGAAACCTTGTTTCCCAGTTATCTAATGCGTCAAGAACAGCGTCAACTCTTCCTATAATTTCCTCGGCATTCCTTTCAGTTAGCCTCTCGGGTACAGCCTCAACCTCTATATATGGGTTAAACCTACGTATCTTCTCTGCTGCAGACAATGCCTTAGGCTTACCTATGTCCTCCTCCCAGTGCAGTACTTGCCTATTCAAATTGCTTTCTTCAACAGTGTCGCCATCAACTATCACTATCTTACCCACACCTAGACCCGCAAGGTATAAAAGCTCAAAACTGCCTAAGCCACCAGCACCTATTACCGCAACACTAGTCTCCTTAAGCTTAGCCTGTCCCTCTACACCGAAAACTGGCAACTGCCTATCATACCTAACAAGCTCTATAGGTGAAAGTCTGTTGGTATGTCGTTGTGAGAAAGTCACAAGCAACGCACCTCTCTAGACGTGTATGGATACCTTAATCATGTTGTTCCAACCTAAATTAGGGGCAAACTGGGCATATAGTTTTATCCTTGGGGTTTACGTAATGGTGGAGGAAGAGAGAATAATATTTGCTAGCATTGCTGGAGAAATAGTGTTAAAATCGCATCGTGTACGTTCTAGGTTTGAGCGAAGGCTCTTACATAACATTAGGAGTGCTCTTAGAAAGTGGAACGTTAGCACATGTAAGGGACCCTACTTGTTTGAAACACGGGTTATTATAGGCCCTTGCTCTACAGAAGAAGAATATAAAAAGGCTCTTGACGCCATACTCCATGTTTTTGGTATACATGGCGCTACAACAGCCTACAGAGTACGATTTAACGATCTCAATGATCTCGCTGAAAAGGTTAAGAGAATTGCTGGCGGATGGGTTAAGGGCAAGGTTTTTGCGGTGAGAGCAAAGAGAAGTGGAAGAGAACCCTTTACAAGCCTAGAGATGGCCAAAGTTATTGGCTCAGCTCTCTATCCTTTGAGCAGGGGGGTTGACCTAGATAACCCTGAAGTGGAGGTGTATGTGGAGGCTAGAGGAAACACAGCATTTATACATCAAGGACTGTCTAGGGGGCCCAAAGGATTACCCATAGGTGTTGAGGGGAGAGCGCTCGCTCTCTTCTCTGGTGGGCTTGACAGTCCACTTGCAGCTTGGATGATAGCTAAGCGTGGCGTTGAAGTTGATTTGCTGCATTTTGTACTAGCTTCGAGTCTTTCAGTACGTGATGCGTTGAGAGTAGCACTTTTAGAGGCAAAGCTATGGCTTCACGGTTATAAAGCGAAATTATACATAGTTGATTTCCGATTTATAACACAAGCAATAGTTGCCCTGGTTAAACCAGAATATAGACAGGTTGTCTTAAGGCTTGCAATGTATGATGCTGCAACTATTCTAGCTAAGAATCTTGGATACAAGGCACTTGTGACAGGGGAGAGTTTGGGTCAAGTTTCATCTCAAACGCTATCTAACATATATGCATTGGAGGCTTCACGAACAGACATAGTACCTATACTAAGGCCACTCATAGGACTTGACAAGGAGGAAATCATAGATTTAATGCGGAGGATAAAACTCTATGACGAGGCCGCTAAGACTAAGGAGTACTGTACTATTGCAAGAGACTCGCCGGTGACAACCAAAGCAGATTACAAGGTTCTAAGCGAGGAATATAATAAGATAAGAAGCTTAGTGTATAGTGCGCTCAGGGCTGTTATAGAGTTAGAGCTTTCCGACAATATACTTTCTAAGAAGTACCGGGATATTGCCTTGGACAACATCGGCTATAAATGTGTGAATACTGTTTAGACTCACTACCGCAACACCTTCAACTATTCTAAGACTCTTACCCCTTTCTTGTATAACTAGGGGTATAACGCGGCTACAACGCCACCTTCTAGGTTTGGCTACTTCGCCACACCTCTTAATGGCTAGTCTTCTTGACAACGATGCTGTCTGCTTAGCGAGCAGTGCTACGCTATCTCTCTTACTCGCTATTCTTGCAACGATTAATGTGTTGTTATTGAGGTACACTAGGAGGGTGTCTTCTTCAATGGTATCAACAAACTTAACGTAAGGATTGTGGGAAAGATCACTAACTACTTTATCATACATTGGGCTACGTGGTCCCCGGCCTCTTCTATTTATTAGGCAAATGATGTTTTCATGAATAGCTACTACTCCTTCTCTCTGAAGTTCTACAGCTATTTTCTCTACGTCACTAATAGTTTTGCGCATTAAAGCCGCTAAATCTACAGCCTTCATGCATCCACGTCGTCTTAGTAATTCAAGCATCCTCTGCTTGGTGTGTGTCAATACTATGCGCCCTGTAATCTTTAATCTTTAGTATTTTACCTATTAATGGTGCTCAGTAATGGGGCCTCATTCTGCATCAAGTTCTATGCGAAGGACGCGGTCA
>JALTZF010000031.1 GCA_027046265.1 Pyrodictiaceae archaeon | reverse complement strand
ACACACTCGTCTCGTCCCTGGGCATGGAGATTATTAGTAGTGAGCCTCCTAGCTCTAGGTTTGTATACTTTGTACTACAGAACCATGGTATGCTCTCTGTGAAGGAAATCTCTAGGCTAACAGGTTTGCCCCAGAGAACAGTCTATGATGCCCTCAAGTCGCTGCGCGAGAAAGGCTTCATAGACTATGTCTACGACAAGAAGAGGAATGAACGGTACTGGTACGCCTTCTAGCTCCCCACTACTTATCCTACTGCTTCAACAAAGTGTTAGAGGGTAGAACTCACTTCCTGTGAGTCCTATTTATAAGAGCAGATTTGCAGCCTGCCTTACACAGGTGAAAAAGTATGTGGTGTCCATTTTGTGGATGGGGCTGGGGCTTCATGGGATCATGGGGCTTTATGGGCTTCATATGGATGATATTATGGATAGTAATACTTGTAGGTGTGCTATACATATTATTTAAGTTCTTTGGGGAAGCTTTGGGTGCAAGTAGCCACCATAGAAAGAGTAGTAGAGTTAGAGAAGAAGAAACCACTGAAGCTGAGGAGCTTAGGGAGGAGCTGAGGAGGCTGAGGAGGGAACTGCGAGAACTAAGGAGAGAACTTGAAGAAAAAGAAGAGAAGTAAAATAGTAGTAAAACTGTGCACTTTTTGTAACACTACATTTTTACCTCAAGTTTTTCCTTAACGTCTATTATGTGAGGCTAGTCTCGTTTTCGTAAGTTTTCCTTTTTGCCTCGCATATGAATATAGTAGAAGCGGATGTTTCGTCCACAGAGTATATAAGCCTATATCTGTGTTTTCCACTAATAGATTCTTTTTGTTGCTGGGACAAGTATGAGATGTGTGTTGCTATGGGCGACGATAATAGTTCGCTTACACGTATACTGATACTTTTCCGTGATACTACGCTTATGAAGGTAATAGAGTTTCTTTATGTTGAGGGTAAACCTTGCTCATTGAGGAAGATATCGAGGAATGTTGGTCTTAACCATAAGAATTTGGCGAAGTATCTTGAATCTCTTGTTAGGGCTGGTATAGTGGAGATAGTTTATGAGGAGAAGAACTTGAGGTTGTACATGCTGTCTAGGAGGATTGACTGGAGAGAGCTTAGAGCTTTATTCCCTGCTGCGCCTACGCGAGAAGACACTACTCTTACTGAGCAGTCTTAGTGTTGTATAACGGTATAACATGTATACACCCGCTATAGACGCTGCTACTGCCCCAAGACGTATGTAGAGTCCAGTATAGCTTTTCTCCCAGACAGCTATGAGGGTTTTTGGCGAATCCATAACCACTTCTACTACTCTACTCCTGCTCTTGGTATCGCCTGTCCACCCCTTAAACACCATTGACACTCCAAGCCGGTCCTCAACTTCTCTTTCAGCCTTTGCTACTGCTGTGGCCCCTGCATCATACCATCCATCTCCTTGGACTGCTGGTACATCACTCTTTATTGTCAGCTTAAACTGGAGTTTCCACATGGCATTAATCTCCATAGGCTTTTCCACAGTAAAACTTACTGAGGGCGCCTTCGAGTTTATGTCGCCACTCCAGCCAGTGAATACGTAGCGTTTGTTTCCTGGGAGATCAAACGGTGTCATGGCTGCTATTACTGCTTTTGATCCTGCCGGGTAGAATCCTCCTCCAGTCACGTTACCGTATGGTGAGTATATTTTTACTAGATAGTAGGGTTCATAGTTAGCGGTTATGCTCACTGGTGCTGTTAGAATAAACTTTGCTGTCGGTGATGCCGGGTCTTCGAGGACTAGCCCGCCGCTATCTACAGTCCAGCCAGTAAACCTGTATTCTACAGTCTTGTTGATTGGTACTAGTGGCTGTGCACGTATAGCTACAACACTATTCTCGTCATACCATCCACTACCAGAAACGCTTGCTGGAAACATACTGGTAATGTTTACGTAGAACTGTTTCCTCCAGTAGGCAGTGACGCGTACTGGCTCGAAGACGTAGAAATAATTGTGGGGGCTCCATTTTGACACTCCATAACTCCATCCTGAGAATACTAGCCTAGTAGTATTGTCTAGATAGACTGTACTATTGACATCTACATCTACACGTTCGCCTTCACGGTACCAGCCTGCAATACTTTCTCCGCCATACTTTGTTACTACTTCAACATAGTATTCACGCTCGTAAAGGGCTACAAGGGCTATACTCTTGTTAATTTTTATTGTTGGACTTGTCTCGCCATTACTCCACATACTAAATGCCAGTCTTACGCCTTGGTTCTCATATATTATCTTGTCAACAATACTTATAGTATGCTCTACACCTGGCGCTAAGACGATCTTTGTTCTACCACCAGGCGACACTATGTGTATCGAGTTGTCCACTATTATGGGTATAGGCTTTGATACAGGGTAAGCAGAAACCTCTACTATTATGGGCTCTAGAGACTCTTCGACATCTTGTGCAAAAGCGTAAGAGTATGATACTGTGAAAAAGATGGCCACGAGGACTATTAAAGTAGTATGAAGAATAGTGTGTTTGCGCATCTTATTATACAACTCACACAAGTCTATACGGTAAATCTACTTTGCTAGAAGCCTAAAGGGGTTTTTAAGGATAGTGTAGCACTGCTCCATAGACTACACCCACACCATACCTATTACATTAGCCCATACTATCCTTGTAGTAGCTGGTAGAGGTAAGTGATAGTCTTCCTAAACATTATTGATACCCAGCCGAGCTTAGGTAACTTATAGACAGCCTTACCAGCAACAGCGCCTAGCGGCACGGGGTCCGGATCAGGGTCTGGTACTGCATCACCTTTTGTTATGTAGTAAGTCTTCGTGTCCTTAACGATAATATCTATTACACGATGTGCAACCATTACACCCTCTGTGTTCTTATAGACTATAATGTCGCCAACATCTATGTTGGAAGGCTCGGTTTTCAAGACTACGACAAGGTCGCCGACATCAAAGTTGGGGGTCATACTTGTACTCGTTATAGCGTAAAGATAGACGCCCAGCACCCCCTGGCTCAGCCATACTGCTACTGCTACTGTAAACACTGGGAAGAGAACAGTTATGCTTGCACCCTTCCTTAGTCCTGGTGGGCTTAAGGCGTACACTGTGACCATGTACAGCATGAGTACTAGTACTAGTGCTAGGAAGATGTTCTCGTACCACAATAAGTCTGGCAGGAATGGTGTGACCCTATAGAGTATCTTGTAGGTCGCCATGAAAGCTAGCCCACTGATGGGAGAACCCGTAGACAACATTAGGAACCCAGAAAGGAGCCCTAAAGCAAACTCTATAGCAAAGTAGCTCAGTGCAGACATTACCTCTAATGGCTCGCTAAGACTTATCGTCAATAGTTTCAATGGTGTAAGCTTATACGATGCTATTATGATGGCAGATACTACTAAGCCTAAACCTGGATAGTTCTTATGGGCTAGCCGTACAACCATGTAATACCTTAGTAGCTCCATTCCTAAGACAGCCACTGAGATCTGTAGTATATCAGGAACCATAACGTCAACAGTAAACTGGTATGGCGACCTGCCTAGCCCACCTATGAGGCCGCCAAACACTAGGTACGAAGTGAAGAATATAGCTCCAGAGGCTACAGCATAGGTTGCATAGCCTGGCCCTATAATACTTGTATGTGTGCGTAAAGCATAGATCATGAGTACTGATACTGAGCCCCAGTAAAGAAGCCTAATTGCCAGGCCCAATAACCCAGTAAATGAGGGTAGAACTGTTGTTGCAATAGGGTATGTTAGCAATGCAGTAAATATAACTGCTAGATCATAGAGCACGTCAACAGTAAGGAGGGGTTCTATCTTACTCGGCTTTTCTAGCAAGATTTTAGCCTCTTCAAACCCACATGTTCTCGGAGCACATGAAGACTATTCTTCTCCGTTTCCGAGAGAATATGGGTGGAATACTCTATTCTCATCCCCTCCCTAGCTTTACTTGCGGCCTTCACGGGTTTTGTGGGCACAGTAGTCTGGCATCTTGCCCTCCCAGTAGTCATTGTAGTACTCTACTAGGTCTTTAGCATTCTCCATTGAGTTCTTATCCCCACTATGCCATGCAGCTTCTGCTATCAATATTATATCAAGCGCTGACAGCATCCCATTACTCGACGGAACCTTGTACCCATTAGCATAGCCTGAAGCATAGTTTAGCCATAAAGCTAGCAAGTGTGCTTCTAGCTTACTCTTCATACTATTATTGTTTTGCGAGAGTATAGACTCAGCTTCTAGTAGTAAGCTTCTACCACTATTGGTAAAGTTGAATACTGTAGATGAGCTAGATATGCTCCAAAGCAGGGTTTCTATTGATGATTGATCCCAGTTTACTGGGCAAGTATTCATTCCATTGATTATCTTCATTATTGTTGTCTTCCAATAACCTTTTGATCTAGGGTAAGTATAGTCTCCTGTTTTAACGACAACTTCTACTCCAAGCCTCTCCCACCACAAAGCCTGCATTGTAGAGGCCAGTAGTAGGAATACAAGCAGAGTAGATCCCACTAAGGCTACTCCCTTAGCTATACGAGGAAGAAGGGGGGTTGAGCCCCTGAAAAATTCTTGGTTCTTGTTACTCATGGCTACTCATCTCGCTACTCTCCAACCTGTCGTCTTACTGTTAATCACCAATTGGGCCTGGCTGATACTCATTCCACTGTACAGCGTCTAGCTGCAGCTGGAAGTGGTAAGTCATTCCCTCTTTTGCTGTTTGCAGTACTATTATGTTTAAGCTTATGTCTACACGCTGGCAGTGCTCTAGTTGTACGCCGAAGTTGTCTCCCCACCACATTATTACGTCATACTTTCCGTCGCCGTCTAAGTCGAGGTACATGCCTTCATGCTCGATTGTGTCAGCGTTAATCTCGTAGAAATCATACTCTGTACCGTTGTCTAATCGTACTATTAGTCTCCAAATCTTTATTGGTACTTCACCGTTATTGTGGACTTCAAAGTCTATTTTTGTGTAGTAGTATGGGTAGGTGTTGTTTAGCCATATGTCCATAGTGTCCATGTCGCCGTCGCCATCAGTATCAGATAGTGATACATTAGTACAGCCAACATCCTTTCCATCTACTAGTTCGCCGTTAATATAGGCGTTAACACCGCTCTGAGCTTCTTCGAAGGTTGGTGGGAATGCCAGCCAGTCCCATCCGCCAAAGAAGCCTGGCCCAGGTGCTAGGCCACATGCGTCAAGCCATATTGGCTGGCCGTAGAACTCAAAGTCTAGTTCTGCAGTGTCTACGGTAGCGTCTACTGTTAGCTGGTCGTACCATAGTGCTGACACGCTTCCTGCCATGAGTAGTGCCGCGAACAACATTACTAATCCTATTTTATTCATTTCCAGTTACACCATACATAGTTCTAAAGTATAGGATGAGGCCTTGGGCCTCTCCCTCTCTAAAAATACTTGTACATGCGCTTGCTCTCTTCATACGATACCAGCAGTTATCCACCAAGTTCTGGTGGCGGTAGTAGTGTGCGTGGCGGTGTTGGGTACTCGTTCCACTGTTCAACAACTATGCTCACTTGTCCAACGTAGGTGCTGTCCTCCATAGCATCGTTACTTAGGTGTATTACTAGTATGTCTACTACCTCGTCGCCTGGCTCTAGCTGTGTACCGTTAGCTATGTCTATTACTCCATCGTCTCCAGGCTGGAACTCAAATTCCTCAGCCACATCTGTCAAGTTGCCACTAAAGCTCACGCTATAGATCTTGAAGGGTATTGTGCCAGTATTCTTTAAGTCTATTTCACAGAAGTATGTTATGCTTGGATACGCATTATTTACGTAGACCATAACTGATTTACCGTCCTCTGATAGTGTACAAGTTATGTTCGATACATCCTTAACTTCGGGGTTAGACTCGTTCATCTGAGTAGCCAGTTCTATTTCGTTGTCACCATAGTTATGCACACTTAGTTGTGCGTCAAGTGTACCAGTCTCTACAGTTACATCAATTATTAGTGATTCCCACCAAAGAGCCATTGCTGCGCCTGCTAATGCTAGTACTGCTGCCAATGCTATGAATACTACTGGTATCCCTTTCAATGATTTCATCTTATACTACACCTCTCTTTTTGTCAAGTATAGAGGGGTGCAGCAATATTCTTGGAGATACCGCTCCCTGTGGAGCAGAAGCATGGACATGTGGAGCATAAGGAATTTATATACTTGGATCATAGGGGTTTGATAACCAGTTGGCATTATGTTTCTAGTTGAAGCTGTAGTAAGAGGAAATAGTTTAATGGTTGATATGAGGTTTAAACAATGCTTATTTTGCCTTCTTCCATGAATATTCTTCCGTCAACGTATACTGTTGGCTTGGGCACTATGAAGTCTTCGTGTATGTCGGCTTCAACGTTTCCACCAAAGTGTTTGTTGTCTCCTATAGCTATGTGTATTGTTCCGAGTATCTTCTCGGCCTCTAATACGTTATCGGGACGCCTAGCATTCGGGTTTGTTCCAATGCCAAATTCTGCTATATTCCTTCTAGCCATGTAGAGTTCGCTACTCTCGCCATCATCTAGTCCGAGGAGGCTCCTTAGTTTCTCGCCTACCCCTCCTCCACCTTCAATGTTGACAACGTGTCCCTGCTCTACATAGAGTATCATGTCATCTTTAAGGTTTGGATACCATCCAGCCTCTACGACTATCCGGCCAGTAGCAGTACCCTCAATGGGGGCAACAAATACCTCTCCTGCAGGCAGGTTACCCCAGAGGCCTGGCTTATCGTAAATACCATCATCTACATCCCATTTCCTGCCCTCAACACTGAATGTTATGTCTGTGCCCTTCCTAGTTACAACTCTAATTACTTTAGATCTCTCAAGGAGTTCCGCTAGCCTCCTAGAAAAAGCGCTAATACGCTTATAGTCTACGTCCATAGGGCCACCAGGCATAAACATATCCACTGTAAAGCCAGGCATGCTCGCGATCCTGGCTCCTGCTCTCGTAGCTTTCTCCCGTGCATTTGTATGGGATAGAGAGAACGAAGTTATGGCTACAACTACATCGTATTCAGCCATGGTTTCGCCTACATAGTCTGGGGGTTCAGCACCGTGTCTACCCGTTATAGGATATGCAAGGAATCCAACTTCAACACCCTCAAGTTCTTCACGTGCAATTTCGTAGACGGCACGCGCTAGAAGTGTTCTTGAGACAATGTCCTCTAGACTATTTATGTCCATGCTAGCCCAGTGGCCTCTTTCAGGATAATCCGTCACTACTAGCACTTTTTCTCCACGCTTAACACCCATGTTTACTTTAAACATGTTTACAACTGGTCTTCTAATCTTATCCAAGTACTCCAGCATGAGTGTAGAACCCATAGTTGCAACACCAATTAGGAATACTCTTTAGCGCTAGCTGATTTGCCTAGCGTGCCTCCAAGCGTGAAGATGCACTGGGTAATAGGGGATGCACCTATTTGCGTGCATAGAGGTGGCATGCAACCCAGTGATCCCGCTCATACTCTACAAGTTTAGGTTCAATCTTCCCGCACACCTCAGTAGCATAGGGGCAGCGTGGGTGAAGCCTACAGCCAGGCGGTGGGTTAACAGCGCTTGGCGGCTCGCCTCGGAGAACTATTCTCTTCTTTTTACGCATAAGATAAGGGTCTGGCTCGGGAACCGAGGAGAGGAGTGCTTGTGTGTATGGGTGTAAGGGCTTCTCAAACAATTCCTCTGTTGGTGCAAGCTCAACTATCTTGCCTAGATACATTACTGCTACCCAGTCACTAATGTACCTGACAACAGATAGGTCATGTGATATCATTAGGTATGATAGTTTTAGCTCGTTCTTTAAGTCTACTAGGAGGTTTAGTATTTGTGCTTGTACCGATACGTCTAGAGCTGATGTAGGCTCATCCAATACTATTAGCTTAGGCTTTAGTATTACTGCCCGCGCTATTGCTACACGCTGTGCTTGACCCCCACTAAGGTCGTAGGGGCTCCTCTTTGCTAGATCTGCTGTGAGACCTACCTTCTCTAACAACTCGTATACATGCTTTTTGACCTCCTCCTTTGGCATATCCTTATAATGTACTTTTAGTGGTTCTGCAACAATGTCTTCAACCTTCATGCGTGGATTAAGCGACAAGAAGGGGTTCTGGAAGACCGCCTGGACGTTCCTTCTATACCATTTAGCCTCCTCTTTACTTAGCCGGGTAACATCTTTGCCCATGAAGAATATTTTTCCAGATGTAGGCTTTAACAAGCCAAGAACGCATCGTGCAATAGTAGTCTTCCCACTACCACTCTCGCCGACAAGAGAGAATGTCTCATTTTCCCTAATACTGAACGAGACACCATCAACAGCTCTTACATAGCCAACAACCCTGCCTAGTATCCCTTTTCTTATTGGGAAATATTTCACCAGGTTATCAACCTCGAGGATAGAAGTCATCTCATCTATCACCTAGCCCTTAGCTCTTAATACTCTGTGGCAAGCAACAGCATGGCCTGGTTCAACCTCAACAAGCTTAGGCTTAACTCGTGTACATTCCTCCAACACTTCATCGCATCTTGGTGCAAAGATGCAGCCAGGATAGTCTCTTCTGAGGTCTGGTAATGAGCCTGGGATGTACTTGAGTCTTCCAGCTCTAATACTTGACCTTGGCACACACTCTATGAGCTTCTTTGTGTAGGGGTGCTTGGGTGATAATAGTATCTTGTCTGTGGGCCCATACTCTACTATTGAACCAGCATACATGACTGCTACTCTATCACACACTATTGCTGCTACGCCCAAGTTATGTGTAATGAAGAGCATTGATAAGCCGAGTTTTTGCCTAAGACTCTGTAGCAGGTCGAGAATCTGGGCTTGAAGTGTTACATCGAGCATTGTTGTGGGCTCATCAGCTACCAGCACACTTGGCCTAGTCACTAGGGCTACCGCGATAGCTGCCCGCTGAAGCATTCCTCCACTAAGCTCGTGTGGATAAGAGTTGAATATTCTCTCGGGATCAGGCAAGCCAACCTCGCTAAGAGCCTTCAAAACTACTCTCTTGGCCTCCTCTTTATCGTCTATGCCAAGCTTATACTTCACAATATCACTAAGCACTTGTCCTATAGTGAATAGGGGGTTGAAAGAAGCAGCAGGATCCTGGAAGATTATTGAGACCTTTCTACCCCTAATGCTTTCAAGATTCTCCTCGTCTAATTCAAGTATATTAGTGCCCTCGATAAGTACCCTCCCAGATACTACTCTAGCATTGCTCGGGAGTGCACCCAGCACACTAAGGCCTATTGTTGACTTCCCGCTCCCACTCTCACCTACAAGACAGAGAGACTCTCCTCTGTGGACTTCAAAGCTAACATTTCTAACAGCTTTTACGATACCATGAAGAGTGTAATAGTGTATAGTCAAGTTCTCTACTACAAGGGGCTTCTCAGCCATACCAGTTTACACCCTTCCACTGACGAGTAGTATTCTTCTAAGCCTTGGATCACTAGCCTCTCGTAGAGCATCTGCTAGAAGGTTAAACCCCAATACTGTCACGAGGATTGCTAAGCCTGGGAATAGGCTAATCCACCAAGCCACATTAATTGATGTCCAGCCCTCAGTGACGAGGAGACCCCATTCGGGTGTTGGCGGTTTAACACCGACACCCAGGAAGCTTAAGCCAGCAGCCTCAAGTATAGCTGAGCCCATGTCTAGTGCTGCCTGTACAGTTACTGGCGTCAAGGCATTAGGTAAGACGTGCTTAAACATTATCGCTAGGGGGCTGAGCCCAACAATTTTTGCTGCGTCAACGTAGGGTAGAGACTTTATAGAGTTTACTTGCACGTATACAAGCCTAGCATACCATGGCCACCAGCTTATTGCTAGTGCTATTATGGTGTTCGTAAGGCCTCTACCAAGTGTTGCTGCCAGAGCTATTGCTAGTAGTAGTGGTGGGAATGCTAGAAACATGTCTGTAACCCTCATGAGTGCAGTTCCTATTCTTCCTCCAAGATACCCTGCTATGAGTCCTACGGGTATGCCTATGAGTAGGGCTAGTCCTACTACTCCTACAGCTATTATGAGAGAAAACCTTGCCCCGAGCAAGACCCTACTAAAGACGTCACGTCCCATTTCATCTGTGCCAAATGGGTGCTCAAGGCTTGGGGGCAGAAACCTCTTTTCTAAGTGGTAAACCTCGCCCCAAGCATCCTCGGGATAAGGTAGGATATAGGGTGCTGTAACGCCAACAGCAAAGAATGCTAGAACAATGACTAGGCCTGTAAGCGATACGGGGTTACGTCTTATAAGCCTAAATGTTGTCTTTAAGTCTTCGAGAGCTATCATAGTTTCACCCTAGGATCTATTATTGAGTGGATAATGTCTACAACCATGTTGATGACTGAGTAGATTAGTGCTACAACAATAACACAGCCTATGACGGCTGGATAATCGTAACTTAGTAGGGCCATTGCTGCGTATAGGCCGAGGCCAGGCCAGACAAAGACTAGTTCGACCATGAAGGCGCCTATTATTGTGTAGCCGAAGGAGAGGCCTAGAGAAGCTATGACTGGGGCTAACGCGTTCTTTAAGGCATACTTGTAGATGACTATCCTTCTTGGTAGGCCCCAGGCTAGTGCACTCCTAGTATACTGCTCATTCAATACCTCGGACATTACAGCCCTAGTCATACGTGCACTTAAACCGAACGGGTACATTGAGAGGACAAATGCTGGAAGTATGATGTGCTTTAAGGCGTTAGTAAAGACTGCAAAGTTTCCTTGTACAAGACTATCAAAGAGTATAAACCCTGTAATAGGCTTGAACCCTGTCTCAATAACAACGTACTCATCCACACGCTTAGCCCCAGGCAAAATGCCAAGCCAATTACTAAGCACAAGCTGCAAGATGAGTGCCAGCCAGAAAACTGGAACCGAAGCACCCAGAACAGATACTACCCTAACAATGTGGTCTATCCATGTCTCTCTCTTCAATGCTGCTAATGCACCTAGAGGGATGCCCATGATGATAGCTATGATAAATGCGACTACTACTAGCTCAAGTGTTGCAGGGAGAGCTGTAGTTATGTCCTCAAGTACTGGGTGTTTAGTCCTCCAAGAAACACCCCAGTTGCCCTTGACAAAATCTACTAGGTAGTAGTACAATTGGACATAGATAGGCTCGTCAAGGCGAAGCTGCTTTCTAGCTTTTTCTAGCTGCTCTTTTGTAGGGTGTGAACCTGCCCATAAGAGTTCGGGGTGTGCTGGTATTATACGTGTAATCACAAACGTTATTATCAATACGCCAAAGACGACTAGGACGAGTAGTATTAGTCTTTTAACAATGTACTCTTTGCTCACTGGCATCTATTCACACATCACCTCGTAATGTACACTAGAGACTTGTCCTGCACCATGAGAGAAGCTATCTGGAGGAAAATACCATGCATGACAAAAAACGATGGGGGTTCCACCCATGCTCTCATGAGTACTCAGCCTTGCTGCAAGCCACTAACATCTAGTACCTGTGCGAATATCACGGTCGGATATGCTGGGTTTATGGCTTTGTCAAGGTTACCAATACCCTTGACCGCAACCCTAACATCAACAGAGTCCCAGAGAGGTATAGCTGGTACATCCTCGTAGAGGATCTTTTGTGCTTGATGGTATAGCTCGAGAGCCTTCTCTCTATTAGAGGCCTCTAGAGTTACAGCCTCCTCGATAAGCTTGTTGAATTCTGGGTTCTCGTAGTAGCATAAGTTGAATATCTTGCTATCACTGTGGAACATGTTGTAGAGGAAGTCGAATGGTGTTATGTATGTTGGCCACCAGTAGAATATGAAGAGGTCCTGTGCTGCCTCAGGGTTCTCCCAGCCACTCTGCGCGAGGGACCACTGCTCTTCCCAGCTCATAGGCCTAATCTCGACTTTTATCCCTATCTTTGCAAGACTAGCCTTTATCACCTCAGCTGTTCTCTTCTCGTAGATGTCACCAGCAGTATAGACTAGGAGTAGGGTCCTATCAATACCGTCTGGGTACCCGGCCTTGGCTAGTAATTCCTTGGCCAGCGTCAGGTTGTACTCGTAGCGTAGATCCTCGAAGTGGCCCCACATGCCATAGGGTATTGGCCCGCTAGCAACTCTGGCAAGCCCGGCTCGTGCAATCTTTACAATGTCCTCGTAGGGTATTGCGTGTGCAATAGCACGCCTAACAAGGACATTGTCTAGCGGCGGCTTCTTAGTATTTATAAGCATTAGTAGGTTCTGGAAGCTAGGCTTAATGACTACTTGGAGGTTAGGATTGTTCTTAAGCTTCTCTACATCCTCGAGAGGGACGTATTGTGCTATGTGAATATCTCCAGTCAATAGTAGTCTCTCCTGTGTCACAGCATCCTTGACTATCTTGACTATGAATACGTCCGGCGCGTTTGGCGACGCCATAGGGTAGTCTTTGAGCTTCCAACCCCACCAATCTGGATTCTTTTCTAGCACAACCTCGTTTTCGGGGTCCCATTTTACAAGCTTATAGGGCCCTGTGCCCGCATCGTTTCCAGCGTTGAACCATTCTGCTACTTTTGGGTCAGTAAGGTTCTTGGCTCCAGCATACTCGACCACTTTTGGACTGAATATCCATGCTCCATAGGCTGAGGCTGCTATCTTGTCTAGTGCTGCTGGGTATTTTAGGTAGAACCTTATCGTGTAATCGTCAACGACCTCGATCTTCTCGACGGGATCCCATATGAATGCTGCTCCCTGCCCCAAGGCTATTGTTCTCTCAATACTAGCTTTTACAGCCTCAGCCGTTAGGGGTGTACCATCATGGAATTTAACTCCTTTCCTCAAGTAGAATGTCCAGATAGTACCGTCTTCATTGCTCTCCCACTTCACTGCAAGTGCAGGGATAAACTCGTCTTTTAGGGGGTCATACCAGAGTAGTGGTTCGTAGACAAGGCACATCCATAAGATTGAGTTTGAGAATTCAGTGCTTGGATCGGCTCCAGTCATTTCTGAGAGAGAGGCGTAAATTACTATTGTCTTCTTCTTAGTAGTGGGTGTTGTTGGAGGCTGTTGAGAGACGGTTTGTGTAGTTGTTTCTGCTGCGGGAGCTGTTACTGTAGGGGATGGGGATGTTTCTGTGGGTGTCGCCATAGGCGATGTTTCTGTTTCTTCGGGGGCCCGTGTCATGTATAGTGCAGCGCCTACTATTACTAGGACTATGATTATTGCTATTACTGCTGTAGTCCTTGATAGCCCCCTCAAGCCCTGATAAGTCACACTTTACACCTCTTAGATTATCACCTTATTGTTGCCCGGGAGAAGAGTGGGAAAGATGGCTCTTAACTTAAATTTTTTATTGTTAGGAGTTTTGGCAACTACTTATGCCGACTTTATTAAGGCTGTAAATTCTCTTGAGTCCGTTTACTCTATCTCGTAATACTGCCAGGCACTACTCTAGAGCTAGGATTTCTTTGTAGTGTGCCTTGATTATACCTCTCTTTTTACTGTTTGAGGGATACAATTTTAATTGCGTGGTTCATTGTTATTTGGTTTTGGTGTGATTATGTTTTCCCTAAAGGACAAGAATGACTTGAAGTATTTTGTACTTGGCGCAACCATACTGGGCACGGGTGGCGGTGGAGATCCTCGGGAAGGGCTTAGGCTTCTTGAGGAGGCGCTGGCTATTAGGGGTAGGATTGATGTTGTTAAAATTGATGAGCTTAGTGATGACGCTATTATTGTGGTTCCCTATTTTGTTGGCACTATAGCGCCAGGAGCTAAGCCTAGGAAGGCTATTAGGATTAGTGAGCCTATCCAGAGGGCTTTTGAGGAGATGAAAAAGGTTCTTGGAGTGGGTATTTCTGCTGTTTTAGCTACTGAAATGGGGGGCTTGAACACTGCTGTGCCCCTTTATGTTGCTGCTAAGATGGGGCTCCCTGTTGTTGATGGGGATCTTCTGGGTAGGGCTGCGCCTGAACTCCACCAGTGTACTGTGCACGTATACGATGTACCAATGTATCCCTCTGTAATGGTTACTTCAACAGGAAACATTGTTGTTGTTAGGGAATACAGTGACATTGACGATTATGAGGCTATTGCGAGGTATCTATCAGTACTTGATGGTAGGTCCGTTGCTGTGGTCGATACGCCTTTAGACAAGGGAAAGGCCATGAAGGTTATTGTCAAGGATACTATCAGCTTAGCATATAGGCTTGGGAGAGAGGTCTATAGGGCACGTGAGGAGGGTAGGAATCCTGTTAAGGCTATAGTAGAGGTTCTTGGTGGCTGGAAGATATTTGAGGGTGTTGTAGGGCGTTATGAGTGGCGTGATGAGCATGGTTTCCTTGTTGGCGAGGTAGAGGTTAGCGGTATTGATGAATGGAAGGGGCGCAAGCTCAAGACTTGGATTAAGAACGAGCATATTATGGCGTGGCTTGATGGCGAGCCTATAGTGATGCCTCCTGACTTAATATCATTTGTGCTTGATGATGGCGAGCCAGTAACCAATACTGATCTCCAGGAAGGCTTTAAGGTTCATGTCATAGCGGCCCGCGCGCCAGAGGTTTGGCGGACTAGTAAGGGACTAGAATTGTTTGGTCCTAGACACTTTGGTTTCGACTATGATTATGTCCCAGTAGAGGAGCTTGTACGGAGGCATGGTATTGCATGAAGGTGCTTGTTGTCAATCCAGTGGGCCATTCTACGTGGGATGAACAGGATAAACAGATATACCAAAGTTTTGCATCCCCCGAGACAGTAGTCGATGTGGTCTCGTTGCCTGAGGGGCCGCCGAGTGTCGAAACTCCTGAGGCTCATGCTGAAGTTATACCACTTGTTGTGAAGAGAGTACTAGAGTTTAAGGATAAGTATGATGGATTTATAGTGAATTGCTTCCTTGACCCAGGAGTAGACTTGTTGAAGGGCTTGCTTGACAAACCTGTTGTAGGCCCTTGTGAGGCCTCCCTGGCACTTGCCTCACTTACAGCGAGTAAGATAGGCATTGTTACCGCGGGCATGGAGGGGTTGTGGATGATTGAAGATCGTGTGAGAGCTATCGGGTTTATTGATAGAGTCGTAGCTATTGAAGGGACAAGAATAGGAGTCCTCGATATCGACAAGGACCGCGAGCGTACTATGAGAGAGCTTGTGGAGGCGTCACGTAGAGCGTTAGAAAAGGGGGCAAGAATGATTGTGCTTGGGTGCACGGGGTTTGCTGGGCTAGCAGAAGAGCTGAGTAAAAGGATTGGTGCACCAGTGATGGATCCTGCTGGCGCTGCAATAAAGGCTTTAGAGGCACTAATTAGGCTTAAGGCTTGGCGGAAGAGGGAGTAATAAAAAGCAAAATATTGTGGCTTTTATCTTGAAAAGCCTTAGTCTAGTGTTCTTGGTTATTCGACCTTAATTTCTTTCCTTGCCTCCCATACGCCGTGGAGGTTACAGTATTCCAGGACGTAGAGTGTGCCACTCTTCTTTAGTTTTAGGGTAATTGTTACATCTGGTTCTGCGTATTCGGGTGCTAGGTTTATTGTTGTTACGTGTATAGGGTTGAATGTTCTGCCTTCTTCTTCGAAGTAGACTTCTATCCATCGTATACTATGCTGTACTTGGTTGGGGTGTGGGCCAACAAAGATTTTTACCTTGAAGGGCTCGCCTGCCTTGACTTTGTCTGGTGCTTCTATCTTTGGTGTATGAGTCTCTGCTTTGGGGGCTACCTCGCTTGGTGCTTGTTCGGGTGTGTAGATTATGTCTCCAAATTTCTTCATTTCTTGTCCACCCCTAGAGAAGTTGTTTTGTTCCAGTAGTAGAATCTGCTTTAACTTGGGTTAAAGTAGTTTCGCTTTCTCTTCAACCTTCGTGCTAATATATCCCCCTAGGAGGGGAAGTATACGTGGGCACAGGACTGCTTAGCCCCTTGTAGTGTGGATTTGTGTGGTGGTAGTGGTCTGGTCGTATCTGTTCATGAGTTTCGTCCATGTGTTTTTAAGCTCTATCATGTATCCTTCATGGATCCTTGTGGGGTTGTTGTGAGATAGCCTTAGATAAAGAATATCGTGAGTGGTGATTAGCCCTTGGGATCCTCCGGAGATGGTGCAGGCAGTGGAGAGGATGGCTTGTATAAGTTGCTGCGTGAGAAGAGTGTTGAGATAAGGTTTCATGGGCGTGGAGGCCAGGGTGCTGTTACTGCTGCAACACTGCTTGTAGCTGCAGCTCTTAACGAGGGGAAGTGGGGTCAGGCTATCCCTAGTTTTGGTGCTGAGCGGCGTGGAGCACACGTGCTGGCATTTGCTAGGGTTTCAGAGAAGCCAGTGCCTATACATAGCCAGGTGAGGTGGCCAAAGATAATAGTTGTTCTTGACCCTGGTCTTTTGCTCGTTGAAGAGGAGAGGAAGAGAGTTTTAGCAGGCGCATCAAGTGACACTATAGTTGTTGCTAACACACCGGAGCCCGTTGATGTTGGTGGAGTTAAGCTGTACTATGTTGATGCTACAAGGATAGCAAGGGAGTTAGGGTTAGTGGTTGCTGGCTGGCCTGTCGTTAATACTAGTATGCTCGGGGCACTCGCGAAGGCTACTGGTATTGTCTCGATAGACTCTGTCTTGAATGCCATTAAGAGCTATTGGCCAGGTAGGCTTGGCGAGCTAAACGCTGAGGCAGCCAAAAGGGCTTATAATGAGACTAAGCTCGCGCAAGCCGAGAAAATCACTGTTACCGGGTGATACAGCCTTGGCGGATTCTTCCCCAAGTAGGAAGGATGAGCTTGTAGTTGAGCCTGGAGACCACTTTTACCCCTTGAGCATTGCTGCGCCTGGGAGTATGGGGCGTACAGGTTCATGGCGTATACAGCGCCCGGTAGTAGATGCTGAGAAGTGTATTGGTTGTTATCTGTGCTGGCTCTATTGTCCGGACAACACTATTATAATGAGGGAGAAGGCTGGTCCCCGGGGGCAGGATGTAGCGTCGATAGATTATGAGTACTGTAAGGGCTGTGGTATATGCGCTAATGTCTGTCCTGTTAATGCTATTGAGATGGTTGATGAGTCTAAGTTCATATCACAATCCTGACTTGTTACGGGGGTGTAGGAGTCTTGGCTCTTGAAGCGGAAGAGAAGACTAGGGTAAGACGTGGGACTATAGTACCTATGCGTGGTAATGAGGCTGTTGCCTATGCTGTTAAGCTTTCACGTGCCAGGGTCGTAGCAGCGTACCCTATAACTCCTCAGACGATTATTGTTGAGAAGATTGATGAACTCATATCAAAGGGTGAGATGGATGCTGAGATGATTCATGTTGAGAGCGAGCATAGTGCTTTGGCTGCAACGTATGGTGCTGCTGTTGGTGGTGTAAGGGCTTTTACTGCTACTAGTAGCCACGGTTTAATGTACATGTACGAGGTCTTGTGGTGGGTTGCAGGGAGCCGTGTACCGGTAGTTATGGCTGTTGTGACTAGGGCTATTGGAGCACCGTGGAATATCCATGTTGAGCACTCTGATATACTCTCCACGAGGGATACTGGCTGGCTTGTAGCTATGGCTGAGAATAATCAGGAGGCGCTAGACCTTACAGTAATGATGTTCCGTGTTACTGAGGATCCGAGAGTCTATCTACCAGGCATAGTGGGGCTTGACGGGTTTATATTGAGTCATACCGTGGAGCCTGTAGAGGTCCCAGACCAGGAGCTTGTAGATGAGTTCTTGCCTCCTAGGAGGCAACCGTACACTATTGAGTCCGGAGCGCCAATAGCCATGGGCAACATTATACCAGACGAAGCATTTGAAGAGCACCGCATGGATATGCATGAGAGTATGAGGGAGGCGCGTAGAGTCATAGAGGAGGCTGGAAGAGAGTATGGTAAGCTTACTGGCAGGGACTATAGTGGTCTTGTGGAGTGCTACAAGTGTAGTGATGCTGACTACTTGTTCGTAGGTATTGGCTCGTGGATGGGTGACGCGAAGATAGCTGTTGACGCTCTGAGAGAGAAGGGCTTAAGGTTTGGCGCTCTACGGCTAAGGTGGATAAGGCCATTCCCATGGGATGAGCTTAGGGAGTATGGGCTAGAGAAGAAGGCTGTAATAGTGCTTGATAGGAGTATAAGCTTTGGCTATGCTGGACCAGTATTCCTCGAGGTTAGCAGTGCGCTAGAAGCAAAGCCTAGCATGGTTGGTGTACTTGCTGGTGTTGGCGGTGTAGATGTGAACTACGAAGACATAGTGAAGATAGCTGAGCACGTGGTCAGCCTTGTTGAGGAGAAGGGTAGAGTGTATGTGCCAGCTCTATGGTATCATCTAGGCGAGTTTTACCCCATGAAGCCTGGGCCCCTCCCAACAAGGAAGACTCCGAGGCATGTGAATAAGCTCCTCGAAGAGTTATGGTCTAAGAAGAGTTGAATATTGTAGGGGGTGATGTAGGATGGCGTTTAACATTAAAGCTCTACCCAAGAAGAACTACATAATGCCTGGCAACGCAGCGTGTCCAGGGTGCCCAGAGAATATTGGGTTAAAGTTTGTCAGCATGGCATTGGGTGAGAAGGCCACACTAGTAGTGCCAGCTGGCTGTACTTCTGTGATACAGGGCTTGTGGCCTCGCCAGGGTACTAGCATGCCAGTACTCAACATTGTCTTCGCTGCCGCCGCCTCAGCTGCAAGTGGCCTCTCTAGAGCACTGAGGATACGTGGCAAAGACGACATTGTTGTTGTGTGGGCTGGTGATGGAGGCACTGCTGACATAGGCTTACAAGCTCTTAGCGGGGCCGCTGAGAGAGGAGAAGACTTCATCTATATCTGTGTAGACAACGAGGCATACATGAATACTGGAATACAGCGTAGTAGCCTAACACCACACGGCGCGTGGACAACGACAACACACCGAGGCAATCCTGGTAGGAAGAAGCCACTACCACAGATAGTTGCTGCCCACCGCGTGCCATACGTTGCAACAGCGAGTATAGGGTATCCATGGGACTTCATATCCAAGCTCAAGAAGGCGGCGAGCATAAAGGGGTTCAAGTACATACACCTCCACGCGCCATGCCCAGTAGGGTGGAGATTTGACCCAGGACTAACAGTCAAGATAGCACAATTAGCAGTCGAGACAGGAGCATGGATACTCTACGAGCACGAGAACGGCAAGCTAAAACTTAACCCGCCAAGCAACAAGCTAGTAGACCCGTCCAAGAGGAAGCCACTAGAAGAATACATTAAGCTACAGGGCAGGTTCCGCCACCTCACAGACAGAGACCTAGAAGAGCTTAAGAAGGAAATAGAAGAGAACTGGAGAGAGATCACTGCTATACTCAGAGCACAGGGTGACCTCTAAACCCTCCCACTACATGTTTTAGACTACTAGTATGGGGCTGTGAGGAAGCTCTGCCGGACAACCGACCCCCTATGAGGGGGGAGGCCGCGTCCCGAGCCCATCAAGACTGTTTATTAGTAAAATCCACAGTTTACTCATGCGTACCGCTCTACTGTATGCGTGCTAAGCCTTAATACTACCTGTCCACACTACACTCTCCTCCCCTCTTATCCATGGATGAGGGAGGCTGCAGCCTCTGATGGGCCGTCCCACCCCGCACACCCATCACAGGGTGCGGGGGATGTGGATGGCGAGGGACAGCCGACACTAGTTATGCTCTACTTGTTTATGGTCAGTACTATGGCGGCCAGTACTAGTGTTGATCCTAGGAGTTGTGGTGTGGTCAGTTTCTCGCCTAGCAGTATGTAGGCGAGGGCTAGTGCTACTAGTGGCTCGGCAAGACTCACTATTGATGCTTTCCCTGCCTCTACGTGTTTTAGGCCTTTTACGTGGAGGTAGTATGGGAGTATAGTACAGGCTACTGCTAGGTATAGTATGTATGGTGCTTCTAGGAGTGTTGGAGGCTTGTCTGGCTGCACTGCGAGCAGTGTCGCTGGTGCCGCGAAGACTATGGGGTTTATGGATGCTTCAATTACTGGCACACCTCGCACCATGGCTTTTCTTGCTAGGAGTATGTATAGTGAATATGAGGCGCTAGAGGCTAGTCCTAGGAGTAGCCCAAGGGGCTCAAGGACTATTAGCCTGCCAGGCACCGATATGAGTACCACGCCAGCAACTCCAAGGAATAGCGCTACTATCTTCTCCGATGTGAGTGGCTCGCCAAGAGCCTTGTAGGAAGCTATGTTGACCCATATTGGGGCAGTGTATAAGAGCACACTTGCTAGGCCTGCACCAACTCTAGATACCGCTTGTGGATAGAATACGTATAATGGGCCAAGGGCAAAGACTCCAATAACTATACTCCACATGCCAGGCCTTCTCCGCTCAACTACCATATGTACGGAAGCAAACAACGCTGCAAAGAGTGGGCGGCCAACAATAAGCCACTCATAGTCTGCCCCAGCTTGTAAGCCAAGCTTATAGGCTACACCAATAGTCCCCCATAGAGTAGCGGCAACAACTAGATACACATACCCTAGAACCATCTCCTCTAACCCTACACTCAACAGCTACCACGAGACCGGCATCGTGGAGGGCTAGGTTTACCTCATCATGTGTCTATAACATTGAGCTACGTTCTTGGCTCTTTAGGAGCTAGGCCTTAAAGTATTGTGTCCTACCACACATTATTTAACTGGCGTCTAGGGTAGTCTACTTTAGATGCCTAGCAGGATGAGTAGTATCTGCCTTCCTTGCCAATCGCCCAGCTGAGATGAAAGTTCACAATCATGCAGTTCACAATCATGCATAGGCTAAAAGGGCTAAACACGTAGTAGTCTACGTGAGACAATGCCCTGGTGAAAGAGGGCAAGGAAAGAGTCTAGAGACACTGCATATACACGAATATCTATGCTGTCCCAGCAGTGGTGTATGAGCCTTGATTAGTGCTGCATCAGCCGCAATAGCTGTAGCAACTTTCCTCCTGGGCTCACGTGGCTGGGAGGAATGTACCAGTATTAACACTATTTCCTCTAGGCTTGGCCTACGCCCCAAGCTTGTCGAGAACGCTATCGGCCTTCTCGGGGAAGCGGTAAGAGTAGTTGATGACTGTGTGCTTGTTAGTGACCCCTTAGACCTCGCCATCACAGCAATACGCCTTGGTGCCTCTGAGAAGATTATTGCTGAGAAGCTTGACTGGAAGATGTTTGAGGACTATGCAGCTAGAGCATTAGGAGAAGCGGGTTACAGCGTATATAGGGACTTAAAGCTCTATAGACCATTTAGGTTTCAAGTAGACGTCCTTGGGGTCTCAGCAAACCATGGCGTGGTTTTTGAGTGTAAGCATTGGAAACCACAGTCAACTATTCCCTCAAGACTAAAGAGCATTGCCAAGAGCCACTTGGAGCGAGCCAGGAAGCTTGCATTAACGTGGACAAGGCTTGGTCTTCCTAGGCCACAGCGTGGTGTATTGAGGCTTGTGCCAGCAATACTTGTGCTAAGAGAGCATATAAATTCCCCTGTAGTCGATGGTGTTGCCATTGTTCCAGTATCAAGGCTTAGAGGTTTCATAGAGGAACTACCATCATTAGCCTACGATGAAAATATTAGAGCTATCATTATTGAGTAATACGCACATAGAATAATCT
>JALTZF010000030.1 GCA_027046265.1 Pyrodictiaceae archaeon | reverse complement strand
GAGTAGGCTTAGGAGCTGTGGTGCACGGTAGACCTTGGCCTCTGCGTGTGCTGCAGCGTAGAGGAGTGCTTGCTGCTCCCTGGTGAGGAGCCTCCAGCCCCCGTTGCGGAGAGCGCGCCTCAAGAGCCTCTCCACGGCTGAGCGGGGTATGGGGCCGGCTGGGGCTAGGAGCTCCTCGGCGAGAGCTAGTGCCCTCCTGGTGGCGGCGCTGTGTAGTGTGGCTATCTTCTCTAGAGCCTTCCCTAGAAGCGTCAAGCCCCAGCCGGCCCCCAAGGCAATGTGTCTCTATGAGTGTCTTGTTCTCCTAGACTGGCTCCTAGGGGCCACCGATATTAAAGAGTTTCCAGGATAAATCCATGCCCTCCTTGCCGGGGCCCCTCTGGGCTACGCTATAGTATCTTCTTATAGTGCTTGGCTCTTCGGAGCCACTCATCCCTCATACTGCGACTCGTAAAGTGGAGGTCTAGGGGGTTGTAGTCTGGTAGGCCTGCCTTCTCCTCTATGAGGACCCGCGCCTGGGCCTGTTCACGGGGCGTCTCCGGGGGGTTGTCTAGCACCACTAGCAAGTCAACGTCGCTCGAGCCTATGGCTTCTCCCCGAGCAACACTACCCACAAGGTAGGCCTCTGCCTCGGGCCAGATCTCCCTAATAGCCTTGGCGACCCGCAGAATCCAGCTACGCCACTCTCTAACCATGCGGGCCCGCTCGGCTACAAGCCTCAAGCACAACCCTCCTCAACCTCCTCGACTAGGCTCCAGGCCTGCCGCGCTATCCTGACCATGTCCTGGGCGTCCTCCATACTATACTGCTTTGACCCGTACCTGGATAGGAGGTAGGCGTCCTCGAGTTCTGATAGTAGAGACCTATTCGCCCTAATGAACTCACTGATTTTCCCCCTACAAGCCGGCAGGGCTTCAGCAAGCTCGCCGAGGAGGAGGCGTATCTGGTGAAGCCTCGGGTAGGTGCCAGTCAGCTTGAGCAACGCAGCCTTTATGCGGAGCTGTACAGACTGCTCTGCAAAGAAGCAAGCCAGGTCAAACCTCCCCTTCTCAAGGGCCTCCTCGGCTTCCTCAAGGAACCACCTAGCGCGGCGCAGCATGGTCTCGTACTCGGCTATGGACGACACAGGAACTACACCCTCTAGTCCTATGACTCTCCACAGTATTCTCGTTTACTCCACCTGAGACCCCTCCTCCCCCGGGGAGAGTATCCAGCTTTGCGGAGGTGAGGAGTGAGGAGGTTTCCTAGTCCTTAGAGGGGGGTGCATGGCTTTTCTCGGGTGTTGCTAGTGTTGTAGTGGCTTGTTGGCTGGTAGCCTTATCAGTGTGCCGTGCCGGGTGTCTAGCTCGTAGACTAGGTCTGCATCGAGCTGGTACGGGCTCCACTCTAGGGGGTGGGGGTCCACGATTACTAGTACGCGTAGCTCTCCGTGCTCGCCAGTACTGCACTCAACGTATCTTGTGTGTAGGCATATGCGCCTCCACCACTCAGGCCACACTGTCACCTTCTCCACGCTGTGAAGTACTGCTATGGAGTCGGCTAGCTCAGCCCCTAATGCTACCCCCCGCGTGCGTGATACAGGGAAGCCTCGTGGAGTATAGAACTTGAAGTTGGCTGTGTTCATGGGTGCTTTCTACCGTAGAGACTCGTGGGACACACGTGGGACTAAATATCTCTTACCCCTCAACCCCTCACCTACTCCTCCCAAGCAAGCCTCCCAGCAATACAGTCCCCGTACTACCAGGGGTAGGCAGCTCTCCTACTCTTCTACGCGGCTGGGCATGCATGGCCGGGAAGTGCTTAGTGTGCGAGCACCAGCTTAGGAGGCTGAGGATCCGAGCATTGTAGGCTTTAGCGTGCTCTAGTGTTATACGGCTATGAGAGGGTATTACTAGGGTTTGTAGACTCTGATCCCCGTCTCATACTAGGGTTTTTGTAGTCCTGGAACGCCATAGCTATACTCGGTGTCTTCCTACAAGGGTGTCCCTAGGGCGTTAGGCTTGGGTGATAGGGGTAGGCTTGGCTTCTGGGAGGTTTACAGTATTGGTGTCGGGGGGATGATTGGTGGCGGTATATTTGCTACTCTAGGCCTTAGCCTTGAGCTTGCTGGTGGCGGTGCCCCAGTAGCCTTTGTCTTGGCTGGGCTTGTAGCGTTGCTGACTAGTTATAGCTATGCAAGGCTCTCTGCCCGCTATCCGAGTATTGGTGGTACTATAGAGTTCCTCGTGCGCGCCTTCGGGGATAACACTATTGTTGGCGGGCTCAACATCATGCTTATCGCTAACTATACTGTGATGATAGCACTCTACGCCTACGCTTTCGGCGCCTATGGTGCCAGCCTCGTCCCAGGATTCTACCATGAAGCCTATGTCCTGCTAGCAGTCCTCGCTGTTGCAAGCCTAACACTAGTCAACTTCCTAGGCGCTGTGGTTAGTGGGAGGGTAGAGCTGGGCCTTGTATTGTTCAAGCTCTCTGTCCTACTATTCGTTGCATGGATAGGGCTTGGCAGGGTGGAGTGGGGCCGCCTCTCCCCGACCAACTGGCCGCCTGTCCTCGGCATTGTGGCTGGTGGTATGATCATATTCTTGGCTTATGAGGGCTTCGAGCTCATAGCCAATACTGCTGGCGATGTTGAGGACACTACTGTGCTCAGGAGAGCCCTATACTCCTCAGTACTGACAGTGACTGCTGTCTACACGCTAATAGCCCTTGTAGCTGCTGGCGCGCTGACTCCAGAGGTCGTGGAGAAGGCTAGGGACTATGCTCTTGCAGTCCTCGTGAAGCCCGTGCTTGGAGAGGCGGGGGTCTACCTTGTCGTAGCCGCAGCGTTAGCTTCTACAAGCAGTGCGATCAATGCTACTCTCTACGGTGCAGCACGCATAAGCTACCTTGTAGCAAAGTATGGTGAGGCACCACAGCTCCTCGCCAAAAGGGTCTGGAGGGGTGCTTACGAGGGCCTAGTCGTGGTAAGCATCCTAAGCCTAGCCCTAGCCCTTGGGGCAAGCCTAGAGGCTATAAGCGCGGCGGGTAGTGGGGGCTTCCTAATAGTGTTCACAGCGGTTAACCTTGCAGCTTACAGGCTTCGACACGAGACTGGAGCAAACCCAGTACTAGCCCTCGGGGGAGCAGCACTGAGCGGGGCGGCGCTCGCTGTCCTCCTCTGGAGAATGTACATTACTAGCCCCCTACAACTCACAGTCTTAGCCGTCATGGTTGCTGGGAGCATGCTGCTAGAATACTCTTATAGGGTCTTGACGGGGAGGAGGCTCCCAAGAATAATAGATACAAGGCTTGTGGAGAGGGAGAAGCTACTAGAGCAGTGGGAGGAGCTTGCAGAGAAAGCTGCCAGGGTCATAGCACGCTACCTGAGGGGCGTAGAAGTCCACGTCATAGGGAGTCATGCACGCGGAGAGGCTCGCAAGGCAAATGACGTAGACATACTGGTCGTGGTCCCGAGAACTCTGACCAGGAGGGAGAAGAGAGAGCTGAGGAGGCGTGTTGAGGAAGAGCTTTCTCTGCCGCCACACCACCCTATACACATACACGTCACGACTAGGGAGGGACTTAGGAGGTATAAGCACAGGATACCAGTGGAGAAGACGAGAAAAGGGAGAGATTAGGGGCTATGGAAGAGGGCTAGGTGTGGCTCACTAGCATGGAAGAGGAGTCAGCCTTCTTCACCATACTTTTCTAGGCGGTTGAGTAGTGTGGAGACCTTGGAGACTATATCGTCTACTACTGCTTCTAGCCATTCTCGCCCCTTGTCTGCAGAGGCTAGCGAGGCTTTGCCTAGGACTCCTCTAGGGTATAGTAGCTTGTCTATTGCTGGCGAGTAGGCTGGTACCCCTATAGGCTCTGCTAGGTGGTCAGTAGCCCTGCTCATGTCTACGTGTTGTGGTAGTATGTAGAGCATAGCGCTTGTCTCGTCTTCTCCTGCGTGGCCAGGGTACTGGAAGAGCTTCCCCCGCTTCTCTTGGGCTACGTCCCTCCACCAGTCAACAACTATTACCGGGATATCCTTCTCGTAGGCTACATGCTTTGCTGCCAAGCGTAGCGCGTGAGAGTTTCCTCCGTGCCCGTTTACGACTACTATAGCCTTGTAGCCTTGGCTAGCTATTGAGCCTAGTACAGCGCGTGCATAGTGGTAGAGGGCCTCGTCTCCAGCGTCGATGGTTCCGGGGAATACTGCTAGTCCACGCGAAGACCCATACCATATGGGTGGGTAGAGGTGTGCACAAAGCCTAGCAGCAACTTGTTCGGCTATGAAGGAGGCTTCAATAGTGTCTGTGCCTAGGGGCAAGTGGTCTCCATGCCTCTCGAGAGACCCTACTGGGAGTACTGCTACCCGCTTAGGAGTAGAGTCGAACTCGTGGCCAGTAGCATAGTCTACTCTGAGCATGCACTCCTCAGAGGACAAGGCTACCACGGGTAGTGCTTGGTGGGTGGTAGGACTCATAAAAGCTAACTGGCTAATAGGCCGCACGGCTAGGTGGCAATTGCTTTTCAAGAGAAACCTAGTAGTACTATGGGGGTTCTTGGGCTCTAACTCCCTATAGTTCTCCCCGCCTATTCTGCCTGGGCCCCCTCACGACGTAGATTCGTAGTGCTGTGTCAGCATCTATTGCTATTCTTGTCTCATTCCTCTTTAGTATGTAGGCAGGCCTCGTCCTTAGCACTTTAACTCTGACGCCTGGTAGTAGGCCTAGCTCTGATAGGTTCTGCTCTGTCTTAGAATCCACGTCTAGGTAGCTTATCTTCACCTCCTCCCCCTCCTCTACTTCCCTGAGTGGCACGACTAGTGGCGACACATTCCTCCTGCCCTCAATACAGCAGCGTCCTGGGGGTATGGGCCTGCCGTGTGGGCACTTGCGCGGGTGCCCTAGTAGCGTGCATATTGCCTCTTCGAGTTCTCGTGGTATTGTGTGCTCTACTTGGCACGCTATCTTCTCTAGTACCTCTTTCTCCATGCCTAGTACGTCGAAGAGTAGTCTCTCGGTAAGCCTGTGTAGCCTCACGATAACTCTGCCAGCTTCTTCGCCCTTGCTCGTAAGCACTACGTGGTCTCCGCGGAGCTGTACATAGCCTTCCCTCACTAGTTCATTGAGGAGTTCCTGGCCTAGAGACTCTGGTGTGACAGTCTCTCCGAGCTCTACTGTTCTTATCCAGAGATCCCTCAAGGCGTGCTCGAGGGCTTCCCTATCCTCTACCTCCACTTTAACCACCCACAACTATTCCAGGCTATATGC
>JALTZF010000029.1 GCA_027046265.1 Pyrodictiaceae archaeon | reverse complement strand
ATATAAGGTTATATAAATAGAGATAAACATTTATTGACTAAAAAACTTTGCTGTTGTTCTGTGTTTATTTGAAGACACTATAACTATTCGAGCCTACTTCTAGTGCTTTAATGTTTATGTCCGCAGCCTTTGGCCAGGTTTCTATGATAGCTTCTTTGATGCTTTCAAAATCCACGAATGGTCTTAGCAAGCCATTCTGTAATGCTGCTCCTAAGAGAACCATGTTTGCTACTCTTGCATCACCAAGCTTAAGTGCTTCTTCGGTTGCTTGAACGAGAATTAGCTTCTTTGAAGTCTCCTTAAGGTTCTCCAGTAACTCGTCTCGGGCTGGTATTTTTATCTTTGGTAATGGTGGTGGTACTATGTAGTCATTAACTACTATGACACCATTGGGGCTTAGATAGTATAGGTACCGGTTAGCCTCTATGAGCTCCATTGCTAGTAAGACATTAGCTGTTTTTGGTGGTATTAGTGGTGCCTCAGCATCACCTAGTCTTACATGTACAATCACTGTTCCTCCACGCTGGCTGAGTCCATGTGTTTCAGCTACTATTGCATTGTATCCTTTTCGTAGTGCTGCCGAGGCTATTATTGAGGCCAATGAGATTAAGCCTTGTCCTCCAACACCAACAACTACTATGTTAAGGGTTTCCATAGAACTCACCTCGTGGACTAAGGTATTGGCCTGGCCGTACGCATTATTTTGAGCCATTCTGGGCTAGGCTCTTTTGACGGCTTGAACGCGTTGAACGGACATACCTGAACGCACTCGCCACAGCCTGTACACAGTGCTGGGTCTATCCTTGCTTTCCCATTCTCTTGGCGGAGAATTGCTGGACAATTGAATGCTGTATAGCAGATTCCACACGCAGTACACTTACTTTCGTCCACATAGTAGACAGGCGGCTTCACACGTGCTCTTCTGGCGTTTTGTAGTGCTACTAGCATACATGCACCCTTTGCAACCACTACTGCAGGCTTACGCTTCTCAACAACATACCTTAGCGCCTCAACAAGCTTTTCTTGACTATCACTTATGTCGAACGAGTCTGCAACAAGAACCTTCTCAACACCAAGCCCCCTAGCTGTATCTTCGACTGTGAGCATAGCTACCTCTTCTCCACTAGCACTCAAACCTACACCAGGGTGCGGCTGATGGCCTGTCATCGCAGTTGTGTGGTTGTCAAGTACTAGTACGAGCATTGGTGTCTGATTGTATACTATGTTAGCTAGCCCACTAAGACCACTGTGGAAGAACGTGGAATCACCGATTACGGCTATCACTACCTTATCCTGTGATTGTGACAAGCTACGCGCTATACCATTTCCAGCGCCTATGCTAGCACCCATATCGATAATTGTATCCTGGACCTCGAATGGAGGGAGTATACCAAGGCTATAACAGCCTATATCGCCGCTATAGACGGGTTTAAGCCTTAACTTGTTTACTGCCCTCTTAAGTGCATAGAACAAGCTCCGGTACGGGCATCCAGGACATAATACTGGAGGCCTTGGAGGAAGCTCTAGCGTCCTAGAATTGTCTTGTTTTGGTAAGTTTCCACTAGCCCACTCGGGTGTCTTTGTGCCAGCTACTTTGGCTAGTGCGTTAACAACCTTCTCAAGACCAAGCTCTCCATATCTTGGAAGTAGTTGTCTTCCATTCTTACCATATACTTCAATTCTTGCGCCAATCTCTGCTTGCGCAATCTTTAGCTGATACTCTACTACTGGGTCACCTTCCTCAACTACGAGTATTTTCTCGTGACTTAACACCTTATCTATTATCCTTGAGGGTAATGGTACGCTTGTCGAGACTGCATAAAGGGTTATATCGTCCTCCAAGCCCAGTATCTTAGCTGCTTCACGCGCATATCTATACCCTATACCTACACCAATGACTGCAATAGAACCAGAGCCTTCAACTCTGTTTAATGGGAAAGTGTCGAGTTCATTTCTCACCTTATCCCAGAACTCTAGTAACTCAAGTCTATGCTGTCGTGCATACTGTGGCACAAGAGTCCACTTTGCAGGATTCCTCTCGAACTCGCCTATAGGTATAAGCTCATCTGGACTCGGCAAGGGACCTGTCTCTACGGGTACCCGTGTATGGGCTATCCTTGTTGTTGACCGGTAAATGAAGGGTCTGCGATACTTTGCACTGTACTCTAATGCTAGCCGTGCAGCGTCCTTGGCGCTTTGCGCGCCCAGGGGCTCAATCACAGGCACGTATGCGTGAAGCCCATACCACCGGTTGTCTTGCTCGTTCTGGCTGCTCCACATCCATGGATCATCTGCACTCACAATGACTAGTGCTCCTTTGACGCCGATGTATGCACTGCTAAAGAAGGGGTCTGCTGCAACGTTAAGTCCAACATGCTTCATGACCGCTACCGCCTTAGCCCCAGTAATAGCAGCGCCTAAAGCAGCTTCAACAGCTACTTTCTCATTAACGCTCCATTCTACGTATGGCCTACCACCTAGATGCTTAGACGCGTAGGCTAGGGCCTCAACAATCTCTGTGCTTGGCGTACCGGGATAAGCTGCGACAAACTGTACGCCAGCCTCAAGGAATCCCCTAGCCACGGCGACGTTGCCTAACATCAAAACCCTTCTTCCTTTCTCTGCGATGACTTCGGGGTACCTAGGCACGATGCGTCAATCCCCCATTTATACAGAGGAGATAATAGTATACGGCTGTGAGCTTAGAGGCCATATTCATGCGCTTATATGAGAGTGAAGGCCCTATTGAGTCTTGTTTATCCACACTGTCTCAAGCCTAAGCAAGGGATTATAATGGTGTCGTTGTTGTTTGTTAACCCTATAATCCTGTCTCCCTGAACCTAATTCTTAGCATGGTGAGACTATAATATTATCCACCAACAGTGCACCGAAAAGACCCGTATAGCTTTCGCCAGTTATGTTGTGAGAGAGGAAACAGTGGTGGGGCCGCCGGGATTTGAACCCGGGACCACGGGGTTTCCTGCCGTCCAGCCATGGGACCCACACGGCTGGTGCGGTCCCAAACCCCGCATCCTACCAAGCTAGACGACGGCCCCGCCTCTACGGCGCTGCTTCACCGTGATGCTTATTCTTGTCTACTTCTCTGGTTTATTTATTCTTGTCTCCCTTAATACTCTTGGAACTCGCTACTCAGTAGTTTCACGTGAAATTACTCTCTAGTGCTCTACAACTTTCCAGCGCGGTTCATGTCTAAAGCGGTGTGTAGGAGGGATCTAGCATGGGTAGGCTAGGCTTAGAGGGGCTCCGTGTTCTCGTTACAGCTTCTACACGGGGTCTAGGCAGGGGGATTGCCGAAGTACTACTATCTGAAGGCTGTATAGTAACGATAAACGGTAGTAGCAAGACGAGTGTAGAGCGTAGTGTTGGTCATCTCAAGGAGAAAGGTGTTGTGTATGGTGTTGCTGCCGACTTACGGGACCTTGATCAGGTGGTGAGCCTTGTTGACAAGTCTGCAAAGCTTATGGGTGGTCTTGATGCGCTTGTTTACGTGCCTCCTCCACCTCCACCTGGAGCATTTAGTGAGCTGAGAAAAGAAGAATGGGATATTTGGAGTCGTGCACTTGTACTTTCACCAGTGTGGGCTGTGCGCGTAGCTTTGAGGCATATTAGGCCGCGTCGAGATTTTGCTGGAGGTATCGTGTTTGTTACGAGCATAGCTGTCAAAGAACCTATACCGGATACAGTCTTGTCTAATGTGCTAAGACTGAGCATTCACGGCCTCGTTAAGAGTCTAGCCCGCGAATTGGGCCCTAGAGGTATAAGGGTAAATGCTGTCATGCCAGGATACTTCATGACTGATAGGCTTAGGGCACTAGTGAAGAGATGGAGCGGTGAGATTGGTAAGAGTGAAGAAGAAGTACTAGTTAGTATAATCCAAAATGTACCACTTAAACGGGTAGGTGACCCACAAGAGTTAGGGTGGGTCGTAGCATTCTTGCTAAGCCCTCTCGCAAGCTACGTGAATGGAGCCTCTATACCTGTTGATGGGGGCAGATTGGTAAGCATATTTTAGCCATGTAGCCACTCAGTATAGTGTGGCTAACCTGTCAATGACAGCGGCCCCTCTTTAGGCTGCATGATCTTCCTAAGCATGCTATGGCTAGTGATTAGAGTTTAACGATGCTAGCATGGTGGAGCGTTATGACAGAGAGAATTGTACGCGTGAGAATAAGGGGTATCTACGCTACGGCATTGACCAAATGGGCACTAGAACAAGGTTTCCAAGTTGTTCAGCCATCAAACGTTATAGCTGATCGCTTTGGCCTCCCACAACTAGAGCTTCCAGCTGATGTAACAATTAAGGATAGTGAAAGTGATCACTCTGAAGTGCTTGTTGTAGGGTATACCTGGGCTGTAAAGCAGGTACTAGAGAAGCTAAGTATGCTCCTTCCCTTCTCCTTCTACTGGGTGTCAAAACTACCTCTACACTCTACAGTGAAAGCCAAAGTAATCGAAGAAATTGATGGAGAGTGTTATGTTGAAGTTAAGGGTGTGAAGTCTGTTCTTGTTGCTGATGAGTGCCCCGAGAAGGGTAGTATGGTTGTTGGAGGCATCGTGAGGCCTGGTGTTAAGCCTGGCGAATTGCCACGGGTAATTCTTGGCGCAAGAGTAATAGGTGATTATGCGATAATATACGAGGCAGACCGTCCCAGAACTACTGTGAGTGAACATGTTCGGGATCCTATGAAGCGTGCTGAGCTAATGTCTCTAGCATCAGAATACACCTCTAAGGGACTAGGCATACACTGGCGTAGTAGTAGTAGGCATGCAGATATAGATACTCTCAGAAAACATCTTTTAGAGTTATATGAGAAACTTAGAGAAGTCAAAGAGGAGGCTTCCAAGGGTGATGAGGGAGTCTATAGTGATGGTGAAACTGTAGCCCTACTGAGGCTAAGCAGAGTAGACAAAGAAAGGCTAGATCAGTTACGTGGTGAAGTTGTGCCTACAGCTCCGTGGCATCATTCTGTGAAGAGCGTGGCTTCTAGCATGAGTATAGTCATAGACTATGCAGAAAAACTAATACAACATAATATAGACAGCCATAAGCTACTGATTGGTCTACTAGATCTTTACGTTGAAAAACTCCAGCAGATGAGAGCCATACGGCTTATTCACGTAAAACCCGATGGTACAGTTATAGAGCTTGGGCGAGCTAGACCTACACATGTTGAAAGGACAAATAACAGCTTACGGATAATCGTCGAGAGGACCGTCAGGGCAAGGGGCGTATATGATGGCCTCAACGTGGAGAAAGAACCGGGGGATAGAATAGTAACCGAGATAGACACAAACTCATGGGTTATTATACATAGATATTACTCATTAGCAGGAGAGCACAAAGGAGCATACTAC
>JALTZF010000028.1 GCA_027046265.1 Pyrodictiaceae archaeon | reverse complement strand
CATCATAGCAATTTCTTAAAATTACACAAATTAAAAGATAGTCCGCTAATTCACCTGATATATGAGGCTAAAATTGTCATCATGTACTCAAAGGAGATTTTCGATTTCATAAAATCTTCTCTTGCACCCTACTCTATTGTAAGAACGAGAGCACCATTCAGAGCAACAATAATAATATAAAGTTTAGACTATAGCGTCGGGGATCTACTTGCATCCTGCCAGCCCAGCATATGTAGATCAAAATGTTGCCTTCTCTCGAATGCCATGTAATAAAGAGATGTTGGAGGAGCTTGCGAAGCAGTTTGATGCTGTTGTGGTGCTTGCTGAGAAGGATGAGTTGTGTTATGATTTGAAGTTCTGGAGAGAAAGAGGTGTAGAGGTCCTATTTTCGCCCGTAAAGGATTTCCGTGCTCCGGGCTTCGTGGAACTTCACAGAGCTGTCAACTGGATTGCTAAGAGGGCTGGTTCGGGTAGATGTGTGTTGATTCACTGTGTGAGTGGATTAGGGAGGTCTGGGACAGTTGCTACTGCCTATCTGATGCACTGGTATGGGATGGACTGGAGAGAAGCTTTAGCGAGGGTTAGAGGGGCTAGGCCTGGTGCTGTGGAATCGGAGGAGCAGGTCTCTGTGCTAAGGGCCTACTCTATAGCTCTTGCTTCAGTAGGTTCCCGAGTCCTCAATACTGCTATAGGGGTTGGTGAGCAATATGGATGGGGTTGGGGCGAGAGTCATGCCTCTAAGGTTACCCAGCTCACGCTTCGGTTGTGGGATGACCTTTCTGGCCCCCTGGGCCTCAACCCTAGGAGTGCAGGGCTTCTCGCAGTTGCTGGACTCCTCCATGATATAGGTAGAGGGAATGAGGGAGAAGATGAAAACCATGCTGAGGCGGGTGCACGGCTCATACTAGGGTCACAGGATCTGGCTAATATACTCGGGCCCACGGAATTGGAGGCAATCGCTTGTATGGTGAGGCACCACAGTAGGGAGAGTAGTCCACTGGAGGATCCCTTTTGCCCACATGACAGGCAGACAGCGCTACTAGCTGGAATCTTGAAGATAGGCGACGCCTTGGACTACTCCCTTGATCAGTCAGTGCTGGATGCGAGAGTCTTCCTAGACGAGGGCGATATTAGAGTAGAGGTTCTTTGCCCGTGGGGCTGCGAGACCAGTGTCTTGAGAGCTGAGGTAAAAAGTTGGCTACTCGAACAGCTTGCTAGCAGAAGGATATTCTTCATTGCAAGAACGTGGTTTTAGGCTATGGTCTCTCTACGTGGATTTCTCCCGCCACAATGTATAGTTTTTCATCCCGAAGTAGTTGTTGAATAGATGCGGTGCTATGAATTTCTCTTTCTGGCTGGCTATGTAGTTTGTCTATTTTCTAGTTCGGCCTCAGATATTTCTGATAGAGCTAAAGTGCCGGGTAGAGTGTTGTTGCGTTAGCGAAATCCTCTTTCTCGAGACCTAGGTAGTGACACAGCATTATGGTAATGTGGATAAATGCGTGTCTTTATTTTAAAGAATGGGTATGTACACTGTTCGAGGCTTCGGATAGCGTGTTGTTGAAGCGAGCTAGAAGTGTTGCTGGATTTCTGTGTACGACAGGAATTGTTATTATTGTTATTGTGTGGCTGCTTCCCGGCGATCAGTACGAAGTGGGTTTCTGGGGATTGATCCTCTTCTTGGCTGGAGCGGGTCTGATTGAAGCGTCTGAGAAAAAAGATGACCCCGAGGCTCGAGTCGCAGGGTTTAGCTTGGGTACAGGAATAGCTCTCGCTGGTTTTGTCATTATGAAAACCTACATTGTTGACCCCCTACTAGGTATGTTTATGTTCTTGATGGGCTTTTCTCTGGCTAGTGCAAACTTGATGGAGCCAAAAGATCGTAAATGCCGATGCTACTGCGACCCCTAGGCTACTTTGTCCCAGAAGTTTTTTGAGTACTTCTATCATCTAAGGAGGATTAACGTCTACCCGAGAAGCTTGGCTAAGGATTTTCTGCGTAGTTTACAGGCATGATCATTTCTGACCATTTCTATGTATCCTCTGGCGAACTTGATTTCGAACTTTGCGTTGAACTTGGAGAGCCTACAAATATTCATCCGACGATGTCAACCTTCCATCTCCTGAAATGCCTCACCTCCTGAGCCTCCTCAACATCGTAACACTTAGCTATCCATACCCCTAGCGATCTCACCAGCCATAACCCTTATAACCAACTGTCATAAAATCACCAAGCCTCTCAACAGGATACTCCGAGTATCGTTGAGTGGCAAGTTAGCTATTATCTCCATAACTGTTAATTATGCCTCTGAAACTTAACACTATCTACTAGGTCTCTTATAGCTTCTACGAAGGTATTGATGTCATCTACTGAGATGTCTGCTGGTCTAAGGCTGATCTTTGGCTGTGTCATTCTTTCGTAAACCTCGGCAAGTTGGCTAATCTTTTTAATTCTTTCAACGAAAGTATCAACAGCCTCAGCCTTGAATCCTTTCCTCTGCACCAGGTTGAGTTTCTGGATGTAGAAACTGTCAGGATATATCGTTAGAAGTACGCATTCGTCTGAGCCAGCTTTAATTCTAAAGCTGAATCCTAGCATTGTCGGCTCTAGCCTTATGTAGTTTCTCTCTTTAGCGATCTCTTCTAGCTTTGTGAAGAGCATTTCTGCTGGCTTTTCGCATCGAGCAAGGAATTCCCTACGTGAGATTTTCTTCCTCCCCCTTTCTTCGGCTTTCTTCCCTTCTTCTGCTGGCGGAGAGCTTATATATTCGGGTATTCTGTAAATGACCTCTTGTGTTTGTTCGTTAGTATATTTCTCGATTTCTAAAAGCCAGACTTCATTTTTTAGGCGTTTAGCCCAATTTTCCAAATCTACAGATACATAATCTATAGGTACAATTACCGTAGGAGATTGTTCCATTATTACTTCTTCTATGGTTCTTCTTATATCCAGTTCACTTATGCCTAATTTCTTGAACTTCTCTTTAAGTTCGTTAGACTCCTTTACCTTCTCAGTAAAAAGATCAACTAGCTTAGCCCTTATTTCGAACCTCTCTACGGCAACTAACTGTTTGGTTATTTGTGGAACAATATGACCCCATACACCATGATTAGCTAGTTCAACCTCTACTATATACCACTTTCTATCCTTAAGATTGAGAACAATAGCTTCTGGTGTTGTACTATAACCTCCACTAGTACTTATAGTCTTTTGTGGGATATAGATCGAGTAGTCTCCAAAGAGAAGCCTGTAGTTTTCCTTCACAACACTCTCAAGCTCTTCCTCGTTAGCAAATATTGTTTTCTTAAATACCCCTTGTTTTGATATTAGCATGTGTGTCACATTAATCACCTTACAGTTACAAAACTACCGAAGCCGATATTTAAGCCGTTACTTATTGTTCTCGGTCGTTCTCAGTACTTTACACTTACTCAGTACATTACGTTCTGGAAACACTAGCGGATCAGTTTATGACTCGCTGACCCCCTAGTAAAGGAAGTAGATATTCGGGAGGACAAGATACTGTGCAAGGTAAGGGTTTACGTCATAGAAAATGAAGACCGCATAAGGTCAATTGCACGAGTTTGCTCTATTTGAGTCTACTTGTTCAATGACTGCTCTAAATAGTGCTATATCAGTGAAGGACCACGTCTTCATCTCCTGGATTACCCAGGATAGGTTTTTGGGTAGGGGCTTCATCATCTGGCTATTGTTTAATTGCTTAGCGTGTTTTTCTTTAAGGTTCTATTCTTAGTACCCAGGAATAGGGTTTATGTTGAGTAGGTTAATATTCGCTGATGCACATCTACATTCAAATCCTGTAGGAGGTCTAGGAGCTGGAAGGATAGCAGAACATTTTGCTAAGAAGGGAGGGTGGTTTCTTGCGCTCGTGTCACTGCCACCATGGCATTATGGTCTTGATCCATCGAGAGATGGTTTTCGTGCGTATGAAAGAGCTCTAGAGATAGTTGTTCATGAGTGCAAAGAAGCTAGGAGTAGAGGGCTAGAAGTTGTTTGCTTCTTCGGTTTTCATCCATCTGAGGTTGATAGTCTTGTTTCGCGTGGAGTAAGCATAGATAAAGTATTAGAGCTTGGGAGAAGTGTTATTGAGTTAGCAGCTAAAGCCTGTAGAGAGGGGAAGATTGATGGTATCGGTGAGGTTGGCAGGCAGCACTACAAGACTGTGCCAGAGAGGTTTGCTGTATCTTATTCTATTCTGGTAGAAGCTTTGCTAAAAGCTCGTGATAATGATTGCTTAGTACATCTTCATTTGGAGAATGCTGGGTCTGTGACTGTATATACAGTAGATAGTATTGTAGATCTAGTCGGGCTGAGACATAGTTCTCTCTTTTTCCATCATGCAACTACGAATGTGTGTAGAGAAGCTTGTAGTAGAGGTTATTGGGCTACAATACCTGGAAAATTAGAGTTAATGAGAAGTATTTTTGTGAAGAAACTTGATAGATGTTTTATGATAGAATCTGACTATATAGATGATAAAAAAAGAGAATGTGTATCTTCCTGCCCGTGGGATATCATTGATAGACAAACTATTCTACTCAGAGAAGGTATTGTTACAGAAGAGGAGCTCTATAGAATTAATGTAGATAATGTTGAGAAAGCTTATGGAGTTAGGCCACCTTAGTGTTTTTCTTCTATGTTTAGGACTTTTAGGGCTTCTTCTTTGTCTAGTTTGATAGCTACAAAGTATCTTGTTGAGAGCGCTCTTAGATCTGGGTTGTTCCCGTGGATCATGACTGTGTGTAGACTCGCATTAGACTTAGCTAGTCCTTTACGTATAAGATCTACAGAGACTCTATCTTCTCCATCTGTTATGAGGATGATGTCTGCTGGTCTCTTCTTACTAGAGATTGATACTATGTCTTCTACTGCTGCCATAATAGCTCTGGTTATATCGGTTCCTCCATTAGCTCTTATCCTAGCTAAGTATTCTAGTAGTTTAACTACGTCTTTTGCTTTAACTCTTCTAGGTATATGTAGTGAGGGATATGGTATGCTGTCGAAGAACCTTATGAAGAATTCTCTGCCTTCTCTTACTGCTCTTTGTGCAATTGCAAGTGCTACTGCTTTAGCCCATACACTCTTCATACCCATCATACTACCGCTTTTATCTAGTAGTACGTAGAAGGGGCCGTATTCTTCTACTACTATTTTTCGATATATGAGGAGGCCTCTCTCCATGTATTTTACTAGGAAAAGATCAACTGGAGTAGCTAGTTCTGCTGGGGCTATTCTCTCTATATCAGATCCTTTTTCATAGCCGTCTAGTTCTCCTCTCGGGCTGGGTCTTTTTCTTATTTTTACATAGCTTTCTGTGTCTTCTAATGTCTTGAGAGCTTCGAGTAGGATCTTTACATCTGTATTTTTTGCTAGATTGATTACATCG
>JALTZF010000027.1 GCA_027046265.1 Pyrodictiaceae archaeon | reverse complement strand
GTTCATGTAATAGTCTTGGGCGCATGGTATAACCCGGACAAGGCCCGCGAGGCAGCTGATACTCTTGTTAAGCAATACAACGTTGATGTCCTAGCTTTCACAGAGGACTCAACAGCAATAGTTGAATACGCAGAGGAACATGGAGTCTACGTGTTCAGCCACTACGGCCCAATGCTTAAGTATGGGCCTAATAGCGTTGTGAGTGGCCAGCTTGTACGCTGGGAAGTCATATATGCAGATGTACTATCAAAGATCAAGGCTGGTGTGTTGACACCATATAATCTCGAGAATGTTGACTACTGGTACCTCCTTAACACAGGAGCTGTAGAGCTGGGTTGCGACATAAATCCTGACGGCAGTGTTGTAATGATAAACCCGAAATTTGCGCCGTTACTCAAACAAGTCAAGGTCAAGGACAAGCTTACCGGCGAAGAGCTAAGCGTATACGACCTCGTTATGAAGAGATACCAGCAAATGAAGAATGCATACATGCTCACATCACTACAGTTCAGTAACGTAACACATGGCTACGAGCACATCAAGAGCATAGAGCTAGATTGGGGTGGTAAGATAGGAAAAACAGAGTATCCAGTATCATCAGCATTCGACCCGTTCACAGGGCCACTCAAGGGATACTGTCTATACCCACCAGACAAGAGCTACTCAAGATTCTGTAAAGAACCAGGCCCAAGTGGTAAAGTCGTAATACCGGCCGGCGAGAGACTATCACACGACGATTTGTGGAATATGGACTGGCTACTTGACTTCGTTGTAGTACACGGCTAACGAAGAAGACGACATTACTCCATTACTAATTAACCCCATGTTTTTCCATGTAATACCCCCTCTCTTCCTCCTATTTCTGGATACTGCGTGGCTGAGCAGAGTTGGCGAGCATTAAAGGGCTTCAGAGCAGTACAGAGAGCGACCAGCAGCCAATAGGGGATAATACGTCTACACCAGTTGTCTCCCTGAAAAGGATAACGAAGACTTTTCCTGGCGGCATAGTTGCCCTAGACAATGTGTCCTTAGAGGTTTACCGCGGAGAGATTGTTGCATTACTTGGCGAGAACGGTGCTGGCAAATCTACACTTGTAAAAATAGTGTATGGCGTATACACGCCGGACAAGGGCAGAGTCTATGTTGATGGCAAGCCAGTATTCTTCAAGAATCCACGTGACGCTATTAGGAAAGGCATAGTTATGGTTTCACAAGTACCGCAGCTCATTGAGAGGCTTACTGTGGCTGAGAACTTCTTATTAAGCCTTGAGAGTGTAGGCCTAGCCTCACCATTCACACTGACTAGCAGAATATCAAAATTCATAGAAAGAGAGAGCGAGAAGTACGGTATACCAGTAAACCCAGAGGCTAAGGTATGGTCTCTTACATATACACAGAAACAGATGGCTGAAATACTAAGAGCAATAGTCATTGGGGCACGTGTTCTAATACTCGATGAAGCCTTAACATATCTTCCAGTTATTGAGAGACGGAAGTTTACCAAGTTTCTCCTTGAGTTCAAGTCGCATGGAGGAACAGTTATACTAATAACACACAAGATACCAGAAGCTCTCGAATCTTCTGACCGTATAGTAGTGTTGAGGCGTGGCAAAATAGTAGCTACTCTTGGTAAAGAGGAGGCAGACGCTGAAACTATTAGAAGGCACATGTTCGGGGAGGAGTCTAAGAGGCTTACAGAAGCTTTGCCAAGGTCTAAGCCAGGAAAGAGAAAGATAATTGTTGTCGAGAGATTACGTGTACTAGACGACTATGGGCGTGAGGCTGTCCGCGGAGTCTCGCTCAGCGTTTTCAGGGGAGAGGTTGTCGGTATAGCTGGAATTGTTGGGAATGGTCAGTCCGAGCTTGTTGAGGCCATTGCAGGTTTACGCAGAGCTGTTGATGGCAGGATAGTTATTGATGATGTGGATGTGACCAATAAAGGTGCTAAAGCTGTAAGAAGTATCGGTGTTGGCATTATACCCGACCACCCCTTAAGATTAGGCGTATCTGCTGACAATACTATTGTAGAAAACATAGCTGCTCTATTCAGTAAACAGCTAGTCATAGACTGGACTGAGATGAGACGCTTAGCAGGGCATGTAATCAAAAAGCTCAATGTGAAAGCTTCAAGCGAGGATGACCCTGTCAAGACGCTGTCTGGAGGTAATATAATGAAGATTATTATTGGGCGTGAACTCCTTTATGCAAAGAAGGCTCTTGTAGCCTATAATCCTACTCGTGCACTTGACGAGGTCTCTGCTGCTGCAGTGCGTGGCGCCATAAAGTCTAGAGCCATAAATGAAGGTCTTGCTGTTCTCTTTGCCTCAGAGGATCTCGACGAAGTCCTTGAATTAAGCGACAGGGTATACGTGATTAATACTGGCCAACTCTATGGCCCATTTGACCTTGACACAACGAGTAGGGATGAGATAGAGAAGTATATGGTGATGTAGATGGCTACAGTAACCATAGTGAAGAGGCAAGAACCTCTGCGATATGGTGCACTTATAGCATTAGGAGCCTCCATGATTGCTGGCATCCTCTTTTATGCTACAATACTGGCGCTCATGGGCCGTAACCCAGTAGAAGTAATCTATGCGCTGGCACGCTCCTTTGTTTCACCCGGAATTGTAAAAGACTTCCTCATACTATCAATGCTTGGCTATGCTCTCTACGTTTCGTTTAAGGGGGCTCTCTTCAATATTGGTGGTGAAGGACAGTTCTACATAGCAGCAATAGGGGTCATAGCTATAACACTATCCCTTATGCCCTGGAGCCCAGGGCAGAGTACTGCTAAGACAATACTTGTCATAGTATTGGCTGTTTTTGTAGCAACGCTTCTCGGGGGGCTTTGGGGCCTATTAGCGGGTGTGTTCAGAGGGTACGCTGGCATAGACGAGGTTCCAGTAACACTACTATTAAACTATGTTGCGTACTATACCGTAGACTACCTCGTATACAGTATATTCCGTGGAAGACACACATACGGCTACATTAGGACTGACGAAATACCTGAAGCGTATCGGCTCAACTACTATTTGCCGCCCAGAACCAGTAGTGGAGAAGGCCTACTAGGTTCTCTTTCAAGTCTGGCATACCAGTTCCTTAGAGAATTCGCCCTATACTATGCGTGGGTTATAGGGCTAGCAGTGGTTGCCCTAGTAGTCTACTTCGTGATGTACAGGACGAGGCTTGGTTTACTCATAAGGATTCATGGCTCAAACTCAGATTACTTACGAGCGATAGGTGTTGATGTGTGTAGGGTTGCTGTTGCAACACTAGCCCTCTCTGGCTCCCTCGTAGGCTTTACAGCCTCCCTATATGTACTAGGCTATCTTGGCCGCCTCCCCTACCCCGTTGAGGAGAGCACAGCTAACTACGGGTACATAGCCATACTAGTGGCCTGGCTTGCTGTCTTAGAGTACAAGCTTATACCCCTAGCAGCCTACATTGTCGCGGCTCTACGTGATGCTGGGATAAACCTCCAAGTAGCACAGCTTGGTGGTACAGAGCAAACCTTCATATCCATAGGCTTGCTCCTCACAGTGTTCACAGTCGTTAAAGTGTTCACGGAGTACCGTATAGAGGTGAGGCACAGTGGTTGAAGCCTATGCGGGACTAGTGGTGGATCTTGTGGCGGCTTTTGCTACTTTCTACCTTGTAGCTGTTGGGCAGAGTATTGTAGAGAAGTCGGGTGTTCTCAACCTAGCGATAGACGGCGTCTTCTTTCTTGCGACTGGAGCAGCAGTCTATGGCGCAGTTAGTGGCTTACTAGGCTTCAAAGGGCCACTAGTAGGGACACTAGTAGCTGGAGTGATAGCTCTCATCTTTGGCTTGTTCTTTAACTGGATAACAACAGTTCTACCATTAAGCCAAGGCGCTCTCGGACTCTCCCTAATGTTTGTAGGCTACGGCCTCGGCATAATCATAGGCTACCCTGCAAGAATGAAGGTTGGAAACCTAGCAGATTATGCCTACCCTGCAGACACCACAACAGCACTAGCAACTCTTCTAGCCGTAGTAGCTTTCGGGGTTGCAGCCTACTTCATGCTTGAACGGACTAGCCTTGGGGCAGCAATAAGAGCTTGTGGAGAAAATCCACATGCAGCAGCCTCTATGGGTGTTGACATTGTGAAGACTAGGCTTATAGCTGGTGCGTTAGGCTTCTTATTAATAGGCATAGGCTCATCATTCTTTCCACTTATGTGGCTCCGTGGTTGGGATGTGAAATCCTACGTGTTGGGATACGGCTGGGTAGCTTACACTATAGCCCTTGCTGCCGGCAGGCACATACTATTATTGATACCATTCTCACTAGTTATAGGCGGGTTGTTCAGGGAGAGTGTTAGGCTACAAGCAGTACTAGGCATACCAGTAGATTTGAGTAAGGCGGTACCTTACATAGCAGCATTGATAGCTATGGTATTTTATAGCATGACTAAGTTAAAGAAGACACTAATGCCGCCATCAAGCCTTGGCAAGCCCTTCTACCGTGAGGAGAGGACAATATAGCGTGTAGGCTGAACAGAGAAGGTCTTATGGCTCTGCGTACTACTTACAAGAACTAGAACCTAGCTAGAACTCTGCTACAAGTATACTAATACAGGAGGGAGGTGAAGACTCTAATGCCGCGTATAGTAGATTTAACCATGAAGCTTAAAACTGGCACACCCGTGTTCCCAGGCTATCCAACACCTATAGTGCACAAGTGGACAAGCATTGAGGAGCACGGATACTATTCCAACCTCCTAATGTTTGTTGAACATACAGGCACACATGTTGATGCTCCAGCTCACTTTATAGAGAATGGATTGTCCATTGATAATGTCCCGCCCGAGAAGTTTATGGGTAAAGGTGTAGTTGTAGATGTCTCGGGGCTAGGCAAGAGAGCAAGCATCACAAAAGAATTGATAGAAGAGAGTCTGAGAGACCAAGGAGTAAGCATTGGCCCGGGCTGGATAGTACTTTTCTATACTGGCTACGACGCAAAGGCTGGCACAGCTGAGTGGTTTGATCATCCTGGCCTCGATGAGAGTGGAGCACTGTACCTTGCTGAGAAAGGTGTAAACGCTGTTGGTATTGATGCGCCAAGCATTGATCATGAACCCTTCCCTGGCCACAAGATACTTTTGGGGAAGGGTATAGTCATATATGAGAACCTAACAAACCTCAGAGAACTCATCAACAAGCCAGGCTTCAAGTTTATAGGCTTACCATTAAGAATAAAGCATGGTTCAGCAAGTCCTGTTCGCGCTATTGCCATTCTAGAATAAGGCATTATCCGGAGACTTCGCTAGAACACTAGCCCATACAGCTTTTTCTCCACTTAAGCCTCAATATTACTTGGTGCAGTCTGTGGCGAGAACTAGCCCCTTATTCTATGGAGTCATAACGCCATTTGTAACCCCGTTTAAAGAAGACTTGAGCATAGACGAAGAGGCCGCTAGGTGGCTTGCACGGTACCAGGCAGAGAGGGGTGTTCACGGGATCTTCCCTAACTCTACGACAGGAGAATTCGTTCACTTATCGATAAGTGAAGCCATTAGGATTACTGAGATTGTACTTGAAGAAGTAGGTGGCAAGGTGTGGGTTTTGCCAGGAATAAGTAATAACACGACAAAGGGGGCTATAGAGCTAGGACTAAAGTTTAAGGACATGGGTGTTGACGGTGTAATTGTGACACCTCCATTCTTCTTTAAGCCTAGCATGGACGGGCTCTACAAACACTTTGCAACTATTGCAGAGAGACTAGAGATACCAGTAATAGTCTACAACATACCGTCAACTACTGGTATTAATATACCAGTAGAACTCTATGAGAGGCTTGCAAGTAATCATAGTAATGTTGTCGGCGCAAAGGTCACTATGAGCGACTTTGCATACTTTAGAAGACTAATACAGAGAGTTAAGGGCGTGAGAAGAGACTTCACAGTATTAACGGGCGTAGATGAGCTCCTACTACCAGTGCTAATGGCTGGTGGTGACGGGGGGATAATGGCTCTAGCTAATGCTTTCCCATGGATCCACAGAAAAGTCTATGACTCTTGGGCTGAGGGGAAGCTCGAGGATGCCCTTAAATGGTGGCACGTGCTTCTTAAGCTGTCAAGAGTATACGATATAGCTTCATCGTTTCCTTCAGCCATAAAGACTGTACTCAGTATTCTCGGGACACCAGTTAAACCCCACGTAAGGCCTCCACTACAGCAAGAGCCTGATAATGTTGTAGACGAGATTAAACTAATACTGCGTGATGTCAGCTTAGATGTTAGCAGTATTAGCGGTTAAACGTGGTGGTGGACTGTGAGGGTGGCAATTCCATGTATAAAGCTTAGAGACATTCTCCGTGTATCCCCGCACTTTGGGAGAGCACCGCTCTTCGCCATATACGAACTAACAAATAGTGGCTTTAAGCTGGTTGCATTAGAGGAGAATCCTGCTATGAGGAGCATTAGGGAGCGTGGTGAAGCAATAGCACAGCTCCTAGCCAAATACGGTGTTGACACAGTAATTGTCTACGAGATAGGGCCGGGAGCCTATAGCAAGCTGGTAGACAGAGGGATCCAAGTATTTCTCGTTAACGAACTGGTCTCTGTCGAAGAAGCCTTACGCTTGTTTAAGGAGGGCAAGCTCACAAAAGCGGAAGGCCCTACAGAACGGTGAGGAACCCCTCTAGCCCTGGAGGTTTCTTGGCTTTGTCCTATGAGGCTGATATTCTCAGTTTACCAGAGAACCGTGTAACACAGTGTACTATTCTTAATAGAGTAAACAGGTTTGTTGTAGCAGTAATGATTAACGGCGAAGTCCTCAGAGTCCACATAAATAATACTGGTAGACTTGCAGACGTAATCGTTAAGGGTAAGACAGGTTATTGTATAAGGCTAGAGAGGCCAAGAAAGCTCTTGTATCGCTTATTTGCAGTAGAATACTCTGGAGGCTATGCCGTCATAGATACTCAACTACAGGAAAAAGCATTCATGAATGCTGTTGAAATGGACTTAGTCCCGTGGCTCAAGAATTGTAGTATAGCTGGCAGGAATCCACGTATTCTTGGAGAAGTATTTGATTTTGCTCTTAAATGTAGTACTGGGCAAGGCATTGTTGAGACGAAGAGTGCTGTACTCATGAGCCCAGAAGGCTACGCCATGTACCCAGACTGCCCGACAGAGCGTGGACGGAGGCACATAAGAAAACTCATAGAGTATACTGTTGCTGGGGGCTTGGCACTACTAGTATTTATAGCTGCTCTCCCCAATGCGAAAGGTTTCAAGCCAAATGCCGAAGCTGACCCTGAGCTTGCAAAACTGGTAAAGAGAGCAGTAATAGCTGGTGTTAATGTGAAAAGTATAGGGCTAGCATATAACCCAGAAGATTTCACAGTCTACATGTATAATCCAGACCTGCCAGTACTCATAGAATAAGCGTAACACTCTCGGCTTTAAGCCATGCCTAAATACCCTATGCTCCATAGAGTCCTCATGGTGTGTTTTGTTGGCTCCGCGGGATATTGAGAGAATAGTACTAGTATACCATAAGCCCGGAAGGCCAGATACAGCAGGCGCAATTAGAGATCTCGTCCGCACTCTTAGAAGTCTAGGACTTGACTGTGAAGCTGTAACAATAGAACAAGCTGTAAGTAGGAGTGAAGAGTATAGAGGCAGACAAGTCTATCTTCTCATGTTCGCTCGCGGAGGTCATTGGAAACAACTAGTAGACGCAGGGCTTAGTCCGCAAATAATTCCACCATTCCTAACAGCAATAAGTATTGGACACGAAGCACGTAGACGATGGGGAAAAGATTGTAGCCTAGCACTCGTAACACTTCGTGCAAAGAGAATGAAAGAATTACAGCACAAAGACATAGAGGAGATTAAAAGAATACTATCACTGTACTGTAAAGCAAGAGTAGTAATGCTGAATGATATGAACACATCAATAAACAACAAGTACGAGTATACTGTACCACTAGCACTACTAGACGGAAAACTTGCTGAGACAGCCTGCAGACTAGCTATAAAAGATTGCTTAGGACCATTCATATCCTATGCACTTGAAGACCTTGCAGCGTGGATAGCTTGGGCATCATACGGGAGGAAGTAGGAACTAGAGGTATCCAGGGGCCCGCGCGGCCCCCACACTGCCACCCCGCCGAGCTACGGCAGGGGCCCCAGCCGTTGCCTCACCCCGCACCCCCGCGAACGCCGGGCGTCCGGGGTTAGGTTGCTCCCTTCCGGGCCTGGCCTGGTTCCCCCGGCAAAGGCGGTAGCCGCCCTCCCTCCGGAGGGGGCTCCGCCACCGCCGGCCCCGCGGGACGGGGGTCATTGGTCGGCTAGGTCTGCCGTAGCCCGCTCGGGGTAGCAGTGCGGGTTACTGGCCCCCGCATTACGCCCATTTCGGGCGTGGGGGAGGGCGAGCCCCCGGCCCTACCCGCGCGGAGCCCTTTCTGGCCATTCGTATATAGTTGTGTATTGTCGGGTAGGGTTTATTTGTTGTCTCATTATTGTCTTCCTGTTCGCTATATGCTTATGTGATTATGCTAATTTCTATATTGAGGTGTTTTAATCTGCAAGCTCTGTTTTCTCGGAACATAGGATTTATCTACTAGTTCAAAGGGACTAGTCATAGCATTAGTTATAAGAGCAGTGTAATATTTCTGGGCCAGTAAAAATAGTATAGCATGTCCAAAGGTTGATTTTATCTGTTTTAGAATGGGTTGTAGCCCTCCTTCAACCACTTAGCTACGTCAAGTGCATGATATGATAGTATCAGGTCTGCTCCTGCACGTTTTATGGCTGTCAGTATTTCGAACACTACTAGCTTCTCGTCAATCCACCCTTTTTCTGCTGCAGCCTTAACCATGCTATACTCTCCACTAACATTGTAGGCTGCTAGGGGGTACTGTGGGAAAGCCTCCTTGACAAGTCTTATGACGTCAAGGTATGCTAGGGCTGGTTTCACCATAAGTATGTCTGCTCCCTCCTCAACATCGAGGCCAGCCTCTTTTAATGCTTCCAGGGCATTCCTGGGATCCATCTGGTAACTCCGTCTATCACCGAATCTCGGTGCACTACTTGCAGCTTCTCGGAAGGGGCCGTAGAAGCCGCTGGCGTATTTGACAGCATAGCTCATGATGCCGACCTCGGTGTAACCCTCATCATCTAATGCCTCACGTATCGCCTTGACCATTCCATCCATCATGCCGGAAGGCGCGACAAAGTCTGCGCCAGCCTCAGCGTGTGTCACAGCCATTTTAGCTATGACCTTGAGGGTTGAATCATTATCTATAAGCTTACGTCCCCTCTTCTCTATTGGTATGCCACAGTGGCCGTGTGACGTGTAGCCACATATGCAGACATCAGTAAAGATTATAGGCTCCCATCCTAGCTCCTTACGTATAAGCTTTACAGCCTTGGGTACAGGGCCCTTGGGGTCGTAGGCGTACTTTCCGCTGTGATCTTTATGTACCTCTGGGACTACGCCAAATAGTATAAATGCCTTAACTCCAAGCTCTAACGCTTCCTGTACGGCATTGACTATCTTATCTACGGGGTATCTGTGCTGTCCTGGCATTGACGGTATTGGCTCTGGCTCACTTATCCCTTCACGTACAAAAAGTGGTAGGATAAAATCATCTACTGAGAGCTTTGTCTCGGCAACAATGTCGCGTATGTTCTTTGTTAGTCTAAGCCTACGAGGCCTTAAAATAGGGAAATACCCCATAACGCACCACTCCTCCAAGTATAAAACAGCACATACAACCTAGAAATAAAGAGTAGACTACACTTTATGCAAAACAAACATAGTATGTCATTAAAGAGAAGTGGGAGACATGCTATGCGCAACATCTACAAGTGCAGGGTTTGTGGAGCATACACTGAGGAGAAGGAACATTGTGGAGAGCCTACAGAAATGGTGTTAGATGGAGCTAAACGTGTCCGGCTAAGTAAGCTAATGAGTGCTCTCCTACGCCACATACCGCACGAGGCAGGGCTACAACTGGACAGGGAGGGCTGGGTAGGTGTTGACGAGCTAGTCGAAGCCATAAGGACGAAGTGGAGAAATAGGGATGCATATCAATGGGTTAGGAGAGAGGATGTGCTAGCAGTAGCATTGCTAGATCCAAAGGGGAGGTTTCAGCTAAGCCATGACATGAAAAAGATACGTGCATCGTATGGTCATAGTGTTAGAGTTGACGTGGGCTATCAGCCTCTAGGCGTGAATGAGCTTCCAAGAGTACTCTATCATGGTACTATAAGGGAGAGACTAGAATCTATACTTGAAAAGGGCCTCTTACCTATGAAGAGGCTAAAAGTACATCTTACAGTAGATGAGAATACTGCTCTTGAAGTCGCAAAGCGTCATGGAAAGAATGTTGTTATACTAGTTATTGACGCAGAGTGTGTGAGGAGAAGAGGTTTCAACATATATAAGGCTAGTGATGTTGTGTACTTGGCAGATTATGTTCCCCCGCAGTGCATTAAAGTGAGAAAAAGCTATCCCACAACCTAACATGAGGCCATTCATTTACTGTCTAGAGGCTACTCAATTGAGTGCTTGCCAGTCGCTGAATAGGGGTGACTGGCATGGACAACACGGTCAGAATACACCTCGGAGGTATGGGTGTTCTCGTCACTGCTTCTACGCGCGGGATAGGATTCTTTGTTGCTAAAGGCCTTGCCGAGATGGGTGCCCGTGTTGTTGTTGTTGGGCGTAGGCGTGATAGTGTTGAGAGAGCAGTAGATAAGATAAAGAGTAGGGGTGGTAGCGCCTGGGGGATTGTAGCAGACCTCTCTACGCGGCAAGGCCTTGAAGAGGCCTTTGAAGGTGCATGGAGTATCCTCAAAGGCCTGGATGCTTTAGTATTTAACATTGGTAATGTTGATTGTGAGCCCTGCTACTTACACGAGGTAAGCTATGATGATTGGGTTGAAGCTGCTAAGCTTCACTTAATCGCGCCAGGCTACCTTTCAACACTCTATGTGAAGAAGCTTCTTGAGGAAGGTAAAAGAGGCGTAATTGTCTTCTTGTCCTCTGTGTCAGTGCGAGAGCCTATGCCCCACTTTGTGCTAGCTGATACTGCTCGAGCCGGCCTAGTCCAGTTAGCTAAGTCGATAGCTCTACGCTATGCTGAGAAGGGTATTAGGGCTTACACAATACTCATGGGAAGCTTTGACACACCAGGGGCAAGGAAGAACATCGCAGTGCTCGGTAGCAGACTAGGCTTAAGCCCTGAAGAAGCTTGGAAGATGTTTGTTATAGAAAAGACTCCTCTAAAGAGAACTGGGAGGCCAGAAGAACTATCAACTCTTATAGCTTACTTGTTAAGTGATGTAGCCGAGTACATGAATGGCGCAACGCTAACTATTGATGGCGTATTGTCTAGGTGTGCTGTCTAGGCGAGCTCCATTAGGTTATCTACAATATAAGTAGCATCACACTTGTCTCCCCTCTCGCCAGCAACCCCTGTTAACACAAGTACAGAATCTAAACCAGCTCTTTTCGCTGCCTCTACATCAGTGTCGCAACGGTCACCAATAACTAGGGCCTCACTCTTGGTAACCTTTTTCTCTCTTAGAGCAAGCTCAAACATGTAGGTATTAGGCTTTCCAATAACTACTAGTGGCTCTGTCCCTGTTGAAGCCTTAAGAAAAGCCAAGAGAGCACCAGCACCCGGCTCTAAGCCTAAGCTTGTGGGTATAGTGTTATCCGCATTACACGCTATGAGCCCAGCTTTGCACTCAATAATTGCCTTATGGGCAGCTGTGAGTTTTGCATACGTAACAGACCTATCAAGACCCACAACGACAAAGTCTATAGGGCAACGTGGCGGATCCATAGAGCCGACAACTATATGGCCTTGCCTAGTAAGTTCTTCTATGAGCCCTTCCTCTCCTACTACTAGAATTCTTGCAGCGCCATAGTTCTCGCGAAGCCATACAGCAGTAGCATAACCACTAGTAAGCACGTCATCTGCATTAACTTCTAAGCCAAGTATGCTAGATAGCCTCTCAGCATACAAGCGCCTACTACGTGTAGCATTATTAGTAACAAATACAACTCTAACTCCCTTACTATGTGCGGCACGGAGAAAAGCCATATTCTCCTCTAATACTTTTCCACCACGCCAAACAACACCATCGAGATCTACAAGGAGTAGCTTGTATTTGTCGAGCACCAAGGAGCAGCCACCATCTCGTCTCTGACCAGCAATAGTAACCCGCTTTTACTTGTATTGTTTCACTAGGATGATATTTTTCTTTGATTCTCACTACATTCTGCACGAAAGCTCTCTGGAACTCTGGGGATTATTGCCTCTATTATACATCCAACCTCTATGTCTCCCTCATATAGCCCATTTCTCTTCAGGTATGCAGTTACTACAATGTAGAGTCCAGGTGCTTTCTTGCGTAGCTCGCTTAGCTTCAACCAGTATACCCACCCACTGTTTTGGAGAGCAGAAAGAATGTTTTATATGCTAGTCCAAGAGTTCAAGATGAGTTCTAGACTAGATGATCTTTTAACATTGCTGTACAACTATTATGTAGCACTATATTATTAGGATATAAGAGTTAATTAGTATCTTGATTATAGAAACTTCAAAATATATGTTTATCAGGGACATTATAGTTGTACGCCTAGAACTCATAGCCATAAAACTTTATGGGTTGAACAATGAGGCAGGTATCTCGTCCTTGGGCTTTTTCTCTTCCTGTACAGCTTGTACTCCTATTAGTGTTTTCGCTCTCTCTATAGTATCACTTATCCTCCTCTTGCTCGGCCTCTTCCATGCTTGTGGCTTATTGAATATTAATGGTGTTATTATGTGCTCAACATACACTTCTGCTATAGGACACGTGTCAAGGCATATCCTGCAAGCTATACACTTTTCCGGGTTTACTCGTGGTCTATCAGTGACCTTTATTGCTCCTTCAGGACATGCTGCTTCACAGGCTCTGCACCCAGCACAGTTGTTCCAGCGGTACACAAGCTTTAGTGCATCCACCATTTCCTCCCATAATTTTTCTCTTCTAATATTGCCTCTAGCTTCTATGCCTAGTTTCTCTCCATCAAACACAATTCTCCATAATCCAGGCTTCTCCAGTACAACTCCACCCTTCTCTTTCCTTGCTTCCTTAGCTCCAAGAATGCTGTACTGATCCATTAGTGCTTGCCAGTCAAGCTTCTTGCTGAGTTTAACAGAAGCCATTTCCTCTCCTAGCTCGACTTCCTCAGGCCTAGTCTCTGCCCACCTTTCATTAGTAATCCTCCATCCTGGAAGGCTCAGCTTTAACCTGTTTGCCAGCCTCTGTTTTTGTGAGGCCGGCCCTTGCCATCGCCATACACCACGAGTACCCCAGGTACATGGTGCTCCCAGCTTGTTGGCCCACTGGCAGAGGGTATTCTCCCACTTGCCCCACAGTTCTGGATGCTTCTCTTTTACCAGCATGAACTCAGCCAGGTAGCTTGCTGGGCAGAGGAAACAGCCTAGCCTCTCGTAACCCTCGTTGTAGAGTGGGTTGTATGGTAGTTTGTGCTTGAAGATGTACAGCCATACTGCTAGCTGGTTCCACTCGTGTATAGGTGTAACACTTAAGAACCATGGAATCCACCGGTTTCTCCATACACGTGTGCTCCTTGCCCTGTCTAGACTCTCATAGGCCCTTATTCCGACAACATTGAGTGCGCCATCAGGCCACTTTTCCTTGGCTAGACGCGCTAACGGTGCTAGTTTGACGACCTTACAGCACCACCTATAGTCCTTTCCTGGAGGCCCAAAGAAGTGGACAGCACGCCAAAAGGCGTCTCCAGCAGATGCAATATGGAGCTTTACATTGTAGAACTCTGCAGTCCTCATTACAGTCTCAATAGTCTCTGGAAGCTCTAGCCCAGTATCGTTGAAGAGCATCTCTGGCTCAAGACCAGCACGCACAGTCAAGTCCATAGCTGCAAGACTGTCTTTGCCGCCAGAAAACGAGACTATTACTGGTTTACCAGCAAGCTTGTCAGCCATGACACTTAAGAAGGTTACAGCCCGTGCAGTAAGCTTGTACAAGGCATACTCGTTAGCTTTGACAGCATCCTCCCAAGTAGATCTACGCGGGTTCTCGAGGGGCTCCAAGTCGTTGAGTAGGCTTGTCTGCCTCCTCAATGCTCCACGGCGATAATACGCTATCGCCACCGGCTCACCATTATGGTCCAGCACCACTACTTGTTGCTCTTCTTCAAACCTCTTACCACCAGTTGATAGAGAAGGCCCCATACGTTCTCCCGGCTTAAGCCTATAATACTCTATAAGGCCCTTCTCTACTGCTATCCGCGCACTCCACTTGCTAAACCTGAACCTCCAACGGAAGAGGTAAGGGTCGAAGTACAGCTTGCCGGCATGTCCACCATCAACAATGACTTCTTTCATCTCATCCATGTAAGGTATCCTGTTCAGCACCACAAGCTTGCCCTTAAACAGCTCCTCGAAAAACCTCTCACTACCAGTCTCATTCACTATTGCCTGCTTCAACCTCTCCATATCTCCCCGAAAAGCTGGCCTAGCATCACCAGGCTCCTGTATTCTCACCTCAAACACATCACTAGTATCTACTCCTTCCTGCTCTCTCATCAACAGTGGCACGTTAAGGCTACGACTCCAATAGAGCCTAGCAGCTAGAGGCCACCCCTTCCCAGGCATACTTCTTCAAGCCCCAGGCTCTGGGGGTACAAGCAGTTAACACCTATAATTAGCTGTGGACGCACAGTAAGCACAGACATACACTACGCTCTGAGTACGATGAGACGGCTACAGCTTTAGCTTTCTTTTCTCTCTGTAATCTTAGACCAGTTATGAGCCAAGCCGGCAATGAACAAGGCTAGAGCAGCTATTGCAGCTACACTGGCTGGGAGCCAGTATGAGAGCCCGGCATAGGCTATTATCGATCCTGAAGCCACGACTGCAACAGCTATTATGTACTCGGCTACAACGTACAATGCTGCTGCAAGAACTATACCCAAGATAAATACTGCTAAGCCACTTGGTGGTCTAATGGAGAACACACTCACGATTACGTCTGCTAGGAGGAACCCACCTACAAGAGATACTGCTGCTTTGAATAATGCAAACCCCACAGTGAGGCCTATGACGAAGCCTAAGAACCCTAATATTATGGCTACTATGATGCCAAGTGATGAGCCGAGGGTATAGAGCCCTACTGCCAGTACTATTGCGAGTATAAAGCCAGTAATTATTCTTGCAGCGTCAATACCAGCAAATACTAGTGCAATACCAGCCAGTACGAGTATAATAGAGTCAAGACTACTAGCAACAAACACAAAGCCGTGGCTAGGCATGGCTTAATATCCCGAATAAAGAGTTTATATGCATGATATTAAACTCTATCTAAAAAAGATCAATGTAGACAACTGTCTTAAATCGATAAGATTTAGGCGCTCATGCAGCCACATAGGAATACTTATCTAAAAGACTAGTCCTCATAGCTAACCCACGAAAGCATGGAGTTGAGGTGGATAATTTATGAGTGTGAGGCTTTACCCTAACGAGTGTGTTAAAAGAATTGTAGCGTTCATACCTCCAGGACATCATCATGCAAGGTTTATTATCGAGATAGGTAATGATAAGATAGTCCTTCATGAGGCAACAGTTGCCGGGATTGTGAGGGCTTACGCTATGGTCGCGTTACACCCTACAAGGCGTGCTATCGAACTCGAAGTTAAGCGTCTTTCTGCGAGAGAGAAAAAGCATGGTTTTGCACAATGGCAGCTAGTAGAGACTAGTAGAGATGAAGCTGTTATTATCGAAGAGGCGACACGTTTATGGGGAGAAGCTACTCCAGCCAAGTGCTAGCCTACAAGAGCCAACTAGGCTACTAGCAGTTGTCTAATAGCTACAATTGCTACGCCTATAATCGACGCATGCATTATGGTACACCAAATACAGATAGCGTATGCCACAAATAGCTCTAGGTACACAAGGTAGGGCACTAGTGCTACTCCAGCTAATGAGATTATAGAGAGCATAACCAAAATAGTCTTTGAGCCTGTGGCTGCAAAGAGCAGTGATAGTAGCAGCATTACTGCAAAGTATGCTGGTGCAAGATCCGAAAAGTGGATCTTGCCAAAGAGCTTTGCTTGTGGCAAAGCGTAGACAGCACCGCACCTAAGCCTGCTACTCTCATCGACACTACACATGAGGGATCCCCCTTGTAGTGATCGTCTATACTCTATGTAGCCTAGTATTGAAGCAGTAAACCCTACAAGCGAGAGTACTAACACTATATAGCTAGGCAATAGACCACACCCCTTCCAGCAGATCTTGAATGTCATCCCCCTAGAGCCTTGTAGTGTCGGGTACGCGTGTAGGCTGAATAGTTTTGCCCTTATACAGGAGGCAATAGTTAACTTTACCAAGGCACTACTCTATGTACATAAAAGTATACATGCCTTGTAGTTTTATGGAAAAACCTCTTTATGATTTTGCGGCTTAGAGCTTACTTCTGGGGGTAGTACAGTCTTGAAGGTTCGTGTGAAGCTTGTATCATTACTACGGGACGCTGTTAATGGTGAGGGGGAGGTTGTTGTAGAGATTAATGGCGAGAAAGCCAGGCTACGAGACGTCTTGGAAAAACTTTACTCTACCTATCCAAGGCTAAAGAAGCTTGTTGAGGGGCTAGGAGAAAGAGGGCTTGGCGTAGTTTACATGGTTAATGGTCAAGGCGCTGAACTCGACGCCGAAGTTAGGGATGGCGACTTAGTAGCTATTCTACCGCCAGCTAGTGGGGGGTGCAGTTTTGAGTGAGAACAAGCCAATAATAAGAGTTGGTTTGTCCAGGGAACCAGTAAGCCTTGACGATGTGGCAGCTAGGCTTGCCAGGGAGACCAATGGTTTTGGTGCGGGTAGCCTCGTGGTCTTCATGGGCTTTGTGAAAGGCGTTGTCGGCGGCTACAAGGTTTACACTTTATCTTATGAGGCCTATGAAGATGTTGCGTTAAAGAAGATGGAGGAGATTGCCAGAGAAGAAGCTGCTAAATGGGAGAAAACATATGCCATATGGTTAATCCATCGGATTGGCTCACTGAAACCTGGCGACCCTACCATATACGTGTTCGTTGTGGCTGAGCCTAGGCATAAAGCATTTGAGCTTGCCTCTAGGATTCTTGATCGTGTAAAGCATGAAGTCCCAATATATAAGCTTGAGGCACGTGAGGACGGAGAATACTGGATATTAGGTGACCATACAAGAGTACGACGCGGTGAAGGACTACAAGAGCCCGAGAAACGATAATAGTATTGATGCTATAACTGCGTAGAACATCGACACAATAGTATATTTCAGGATTTGATGACGTGGCGAGGCTCCTCTTTGGATTGAATGTACTCCAAGAGCTAGCATTAGCAAGCCAACAATATTAGTTATTGTATATCCTATGTAGAACCCAGCAAGTTTATTCATACCTATTAGCATGTTAAGGATTATTGCGAAGAAGTATGCTAATGGTACATTTACGTACATGTCATTCCAAGGTGATAATGGGCTTAAAATATAGCCTATTATGACTACTAAACTCCACCATATTCGGCGAGTATTCCATTGTGGCGACTTAACTATTTGACGTGCTGCTTCTACCAAATAGTTTCCCCTACTATTATACTACTGTTTGTTATTACTATAATCTAGCTGTGTCTTTACGTTTTATTTGTTTTAATGCAACACCTTTATTATTGCTATATCGTGTTTACTTGTTGCATTGGGTACGGTTTGTTTGCGTGTACAACATTTCATGTTTGATTCGAGACCCGCCTTATTACTTCTTGAACGGCTGTTAATGTAGTGGGGTTGGCTGTCTTGACACTAGAGACTATAGAACTTGTAGCGGGGCCAGAGGACAAGATAGTACTGCGTGGTGTTACCTTAAAAGTGCCTAGAGGTAGTGTAGTGGCTCTAATGGGCCCAAATGGTAGTGGTAAGACAACTCTAGCCTATACTATTGCTGGCCATCCAGCATACCGCGTGGCTAAAGGCAGAATAATACTTGAAGGAGAAGAAATTACAAGTCTCCCTCCACATGAGAGGGCGCGAAAAGGCCTCATGCTGGGCTTCCAGAACCCACCAGAGATACCAGGAGTTAGACTATTGAACTTTCTTGCAGCTGCTTACAATAGGAGATTTAATATCCAAGAGAAGCTTATTGGTAGTCCACGACCAGAGCTAGTTAAACAGGCTAGAGAGTACGCTATAAAGCTCGGTTTGTCAGAGGATTTCCTTCAAAGAGAGGTCAATGTTGGGTTTAGTGGTGGCGAACGCAAAAGAGCTGAGATGCTACAAGTACTCTTGCTTAAGCCCAAGTACGTTATACTAGATGAGCCTGACAGTGGGCTAGACGTTGATGGCGTTAGAATGGTGGCAGACGCAATACGCAGACTTGTAGATGACGGTGTCGGAGTTCTGATAATAACACATTATGCTAGGATACTACAGTTCGTAGAGCCTGACCATGTTGCTGTGCTTGTTAATGGCGTAATAGTTGATGAGGGAGGCCCAGAGCTTGCCAGGAGAATAGAGCAGGAAGGCTATGGGGCCTATGCAACTAAGATGAGTAACGACAAGGGTAGTGGGGGTGGTCTATAGTGGCATCTGTCCGTGTGAGGCCTCTCAAGGAGATTCTTGAGGCCGGCGTTGAGGGTGTTCTAGGGTTCCAGAAGCCTTACCCTAAGGAGATAGAGATACGTGGGCGTATCGAGAGAAGCCTCATAGAGGAGATTTCTAGAGTTAAGAAGGAACCTGACTGGATGAGGCGCCTCCGTCTTCGCGCCTTAGAGCTGTTCTATAAGCTTCCAATGCCTAAGTGGGTTATAGGTATTGAGGAGATAGATCTTGAAGAGATAGCTGCCTATGTTAAGCCTAAGGCTGAGCGTGCAGAAGCATGGGAGGATCTCCCCCTCTGGATGCGTGAGTACTACTCTAAGCTTGGCTTGCCTGAGGCTGAAGCCAGGTTCTTATCTGGAATGACGGCTGTATTTGACAGTGAGGCCGTTCTTAATCTCGCTAAGAAAGAGTTGAAGGAGAAAGGCGTGATTCTCGTACCCATGGAGGAAGCTGTCCAGAAGTATCCCGACCTAGTCAAACAGTACTTTGGTAGAGTCTTTCCTGCCTCGGATCACAAGTTTGCAGCACTACACCATGCACTATGGAGTGGCGGAGCTTTTGTTTACGTGCCACCTGGTGCTAAGGTTTCACAGCCTATTGAAGCGTTCTTCTTTATTGGAAGCGAGCTTGAAGGACAGTTTGAGCATACACTACTAGTAGCAGGGGAGAATAGCTACATAGAATTTATTGAGGGCTGCGCGGCGCCGATGCTTAAGACGTTCAGCTTCCACGATGGGATGGTGGAGATATACGCTCATCGTGGTGCAAGAGTGCACTTCTACACGGTACAAAACTGGAGCCGTGACATAATCAACTTTAATAACAAGAGAGCAATAGCAGAGGAAAAAGCGCACATAGAGTGGCTCGAGGGGAGTATAGGTAGTAGGCTCACATACACATATCCAACAACAATACTCAAAGGACGAGGTTCTTCTACAAGGAATGTGTCAGTAGCAATAGCTAATGGGCCATATATAAAGGATACTGGCGGCAAGGCTATACACGCAGCACCAGACACTAAGAGCTACATTGTGTCAAAAAGCATCTCTAGTGGTGGGGGGCTCGCAGTATATCGTGGTCTTGTAAAAATAAATCGTGGTGCAAAGAATAGTATAAGCCACGTACAATGTGATAGCCTAGTACTCGACGATAAGAGCAAAGCATACACGTACCCCAGAAATGAGGTTGACGAACCCTCTGCCGAGATAAGCCACGAGGCAAGTATTGGGAGGCTTAGTGAGGACCAGCTATTCTACATGGCTAATCGTGGCCTAAGTGAGGGTGAAGCAAAAGCATTAATAGTACTTGGCTTTATACAGGACGTCCTCCGTGCACTGCCACTAGAGCTTCTTGGTGTGCTGTCAAAGGTTATTGAGCTAGAGTTTAGTGAGCTAGGAGCAGTAGGCTAGTGGGATCGAATAATAATAGGGTGTTGAGGCTATGAGTAAGCTTGAGGAGATACGAAAGAGTGCAAGTGAGTTACTAGACAAGATTCCATGGCAGTATATTGCTGATTCCCCAACAACACGATACTATACTGATTGGAAGCTCTTTGAAGAATTGCTATTGAAAAGAGACACTGAAAAGATAGAAGCCAGTCAGGGCACCCGGTTCACACTCCCAATACACGACACACTCTTGGGGTGTACAGAGGAGGCGGGTAGCTTAGGAGGACCCATAGTTTATGAGTACTCAAAAGCACCAGAATCCTATAGGAAGCTTTTTGGTAGCTTACTAGACCCTAAGGAGAGCAAGCTTGTTGCAGCACATTACTCGAAGCTAGGTAAAGTGTATGTAGTAGTGCTTCGTGAAGCAGGATTCTATAGTATAGGTGTCTGCAACAATGCTAGCTTGTGGTCTAGTAGTCACGTAGTAGTTGTTGCTGAGCCTGGTGTTAAAGCTGCACTAGCACTTGACATAGCCCCCTTATCAAGTGGTACTATGGCACTAGAAGTCTTCGTTGGAGAAGATGCGAGTCTTGAACTACTAACAATAACTAATCCCCCTAACGGGGGTGTTTTTGCTTTATTATCTCGGAGATTAGTCCTTGAGAGTGCTAAGCTAGTTTCTGCTTCACTGCACAAGGCCTCGCGTATGCACAGAGTAGAAGAGGAGACTGCGCTAGCAAGCTATTCTAGCTATGAGCACCAAGGTGTGGTAATAGCCAAGAGTACTCAAAGAATAGACTATATACTTGATACACTTCACCGCGGCCCTAAGAGTAGTAGTAATGTTAGGGCCTTTGGCTTCGCGCTCGACAGTGCCTTTGCAGCAGCGCGAGGAGTAGCTTCCATAACTAGCGAGGCGAGAAAGAGTAGTACATCATTTGAGGTTGAAGTACTCATACTTGGAGATGAAGCAAAAGGGTACACCATGCCTCTACTCGAGATAGACACTGGAGACGTTGAGGCGGCAAGTCATCACGCTGCACAGTATAGAGTATCACGTGATCAGCTATTCTACATGCAGTCACGCGGCTTAAATCCAGAAGAAGCTGTAAGCCTCCTCTTAACAGAGAGGATACTCTCAACAGTAACAAGACTGGAGAAGACCACTAAGAGTCTAGGCGAGAACTATGCAAAGCTCGTAGAAGCAATGCTAGCCTGACTGAACCACTCTCCTTAGCCCCCGTTCTCAACAATCATTTCTGCAAGCCTCACAGCCTCAACAGCATTCTCAGCATAATAATCAGCCCCTATCTCCCTAGCAATCTCCTTGCTTAGCGCAGCCCCGCCCACCATTATCTTAGCTTTAACACCAGCTCTCCTCAGCGCCTCTATGGTCTCCCTCATTGAGGGTATAGCTGTTGTCAAGAGCGCACTAAGACCAATTATCTGCGGCTTATACTTCTCAGCAGCCTCAACGAACTTTTCGGGGGGAACATCGACGCCTAGGTCTATGACCCTAAAGCCTCTAAGCTTCAATAGCACTGCTACAAGATTCTTGCCTATATCATGTATGTCGCCCTTAACAGTCCCGAGAATAACGACTCCTCGTTCGATCTCTCCACTCGAATGTTTCTTCACGATATATGGCTCAAGAATCCTCATTGCTTCTTTGAATATTTCAGCTGCATAAAGCAAGTCAGCTATGAAGTACTCTCCAGACTCAAATCTTCTACCAATTTCATCCATGGCAGCTGACATGTCCTCAAAAACTATGATGTCAACATCGATACCAGCCTGGAGTGCCTCGTTTAGAGCTTCAAGAAATGTTTCACGGTCGAGATCAGCTAATGCTTCTCTCAGCCTCTTCCTCACATCCCCTACGCTCACAACTCCTCACCCCCAACAAGTCTAATTATAGCCTGTATCTTCTCCGCTGCATGTGGCTCGTCGTAAGACCTGCCCGGGTAGGGTCTGTGAGTAGTTGCCAGTACGAGTCTCTGTTTACCGTGCAAGGAGAGTACTCTCTCTACAACTTTAACCATGTCTTCTGGTTTAACGTTTGGGTCCATTAAAAGATCTATGGGTATACCTGTGAAGAAAACGGACCTACTCGCTTTCCTCGCTTCAGTTATTTTCTCTGCCCACTTCAATGCATCAGCAA
>JALTZF010000026.1 GCA_027046265.1 Pyrodictiaceae archaeon | reverse complement strand
TAGCCAATGTTGTCAGCAAACTCCAATGCTTCTCTAATACTTGTAGCGGCAACCCACTCTGGCTGCTTTATGCCCAGCTCTTCGAGTAGTTGCGAGAACCGTGCACGGTTCTCGGCCCTATCAACACTCCTACCAGGTGTGCCTAGGAGCCTTACCCCCCGTTCCTCTAGGCGTTTAGCTAGGTTGTTTGCTATTTGGCCACCGAGAAAAGCTACTACGCCAACTGGTTTCTCAAACGTGTATATGTCAATGATTCTCTCGAGGGTCAACTCCTCAAAGTACAGTCGGTCACTCACGTCCCAGTCTGTGGACACTGTTTCTGGGTTGTAGTTCACTATTACAACCTCGTAGCTGAGAGAGCGAGCTTCATCAGTAAAGCTCACTACACCCCAGTCAAACTCTACTGAGACACCAATACGGAAAACACCGGCACCCAGTACGATTACCCTAGGACGTCCAGTCGTTGTGGGCTTGTCGTCCTCGTAGGCGTTGTAGCTCATGTAGAGGTAGTTTGTTGCTGCAGGCCACTCAGCTGCAAGCGTATCAATCTGCCTGACTCGGGGCCTACTGAGGCCTATGCTTTTCCGCGCTTCTTCCACTTCCTCGGTTGCGGCGCCAGTGAGCCGTGCTACTTGCTCATCGCTAAAACCTAGCCGCTTAGCTTCAGCAAGCACACTATAGAACTCGGGGCTTAGTGGCCTCGTGCGCCGCAGGTCTTCCGCAACTCGTACAACTTCACGTATCTGGCCTAGGAAGTAGGGGTCTACGCCGGTGGCCTCGTAGACTTGCTCTATGCTTGCTCCTAACTTGAAAGCCTTCGCGGCCCATATAGGCCAGTATGGTTCTCGTCTCCTCAGCTTGTCTAGGACCTCTCCTAGGCTCTCGGGCTCCTCGTATCTTGGCCCTGCTACGAGGCCTGGTTCTCCTATGTCGAGCATCCGTACGGCTTTCTGGAGTGCTTCAGCAAGGTTCCTGCCTATAGCCATTACTTCCCCTATACTCTTCATCTCACTGCCAATACTCTTCTCTGATCCCTCAAACTTCTCCAAGTCCCACCGCGGCAACTTGACTACGACATAGTCTAGGCTTGGCTCAAAGCACGCGCACGTCCTCGCTGTAACCCTGTTCAAGAGCTCGTCAAGCCGGTAGCCTAGTGCGAGCTTAGCAGCAATGTATGCTAGTGGGTATCCCGTCGCCTTGCTTGCAAGAGCACTACTACGGCTCATACGGGGATTAGTCTCTATCACATAGTACTCCCAGCTGTTACGGGGGTTAAGCGCTAGCTGCACATTACCCTCGCCGACCAGGCTTATGGCCTCAGCAACGCGCAGACTTGCCTCGCGTAATAGCTGGTATTCTTGGTCAGTGAGGGTCTGACAGGGAGCCACAACCATTGACTCGCCTGTGTGGACACCCATGGGGTCAACATTCTCGAGGCACGCTACTGCAACCATGTCGCCGTACTGATCGCGTACAACCTCGTATTCTACCTCCTTCCAGTAGTGGAGGTACTTCTCGACGAGTACTTCGCCAATACTAGAGAACGCGAATGCACGCATAAGCCAGTACTCTAGCTCACTCCGACTCCAAGCCACTAAGCTACCGCCGCCGCCCAGGTTGAAGCTTACCCGGACTATGACTGGGTACCCTATCCTATCAGCTGCCCCGAGTGCCTCCTCGACAGTGGTAGCGGGGATGCTTGGTGGTACTGGTAGGCCAGCCTTGATCATTGCTTCGCGGAACCTGCTGCGTGAGAGAGCTGTCTCAACTCCCTCTATGGGTGTGCCTAGGACCTTGATCCCGTACTTGTCAAGTATTCCCCGATGGTGGAGTTCTACGCCGAGGCCGAGTGCTGTCTGGCCGCCAAAACCAATCATTATTGCGTCTGGCCGCTCGCGCTCTATGATCTTCTCTATGAACCATGGCTGCAAGGGGCCAAGGTATATGTGGTCTGCGAGCTTGTAGCTTGTCTGGATAGTTGCAACATTAGGGTTTACTAGTACAGTCTCAATGTCCTCCTCTCGTAGAGCCTTGAGTGCCTGGCTACCACTATAATCGAACTCAGCAGCCTCAGCAATCTTTATGGCCCCACTACCCAGCACCAGCACCTTCCTAGCATCTACCCTCCTAGGCATGCCTTGACACCGCGGAGGCCCTGGCTCTAGATGCGTTGTTGACTCTTTGTCTTCTCTATGAGTCTAATGAACATGTCGAAAACCCACGTAGAGTCCCACGGGCCTGGCCCTGCTTCTGGGTGAAACTGGGTAGCCATTACTAGCCCATCACGCGATAGCACTCCCTCCAACGTGCCATCGTCGGGCTGGCGGAACCAGGGCTTAAGCCCTGTCCCATCCAGACTACTCCAATCTACAGCATAGCCGTGATTATGGGTAGTGATGAAGCATCTCCTGGTGGCTAGCTCTACGACTGGCTTGTTTACGCCGCGATGACCGTAGGGGAGCTTGTATACTTCTGCGCCAAGGCCTAGCGCTAGTAGTTGCATGCCAAGACATATCGCTAGGACTGGCTTACCCGAAGCCGCCACCTCAGCTGCTGCCCTAGCCTGGTCCCGGAGGAGTGCAGGGTTGCCAGGCCCATTACCCAGTACTACAGCGTCGTAACCATCTAAGAGCCTCCAGGCAGGTGTCGTACACGGGTAACGGGTCACCTCAACACCACGCTCTAGGAGGCGCCTTAGTATGCCATACTTTACTCCGCAGTCGAGCAGTGATACTCTTGCCTTAACCCTGCCCTTGGGCCTGTGTATTATGGGCTTCCTAGGGCTGGCTTCGAGAGCAAGCATTCTCTCGTCGTAAGACTTTGAGGATGCTAGTCTCCGTGCAAGTTCATCCCAGTCCGGGGGTTCCTCTCCATCACTGTAGACCGATATTACGCCCATTAAGACGCCATGCTCACGTATCTGCTTCACGAGAAACCTCGTGTCAACACGGTATATTCCTGGTACACCCTCACTCCTCAGCCACTCGTGTAGACTCATCATGGACGAGTAGTGGCTGGGCTGGGGTAGCTCAGCAACCACAAACCCTTCTACTTGTACGCGGTCTGACTCGTAGTCAACCGGGATCCCGTGGAGTCTCCTGCTCCTACTCGGGACCCCGTAGTTGCCCATCATTGGGTGGGTCTCCACGAGTATTTGGCCACGGTAGCTTGGGTCAGTGAGGCTCTCAGGGTACCCAGTCATTGCTGTTGTGAATACGACCTCACCAACACGTGTTGCCTCTGCGCCGAAGCCGCAGCCCTCGACGGCGACGCCGTTGGCTAATAGTAGTCTTGCACGTAGCCCCTTCGAGCACTTGAGGAGGGGCATGCTGTAGACTCTTATCTCGCTTATTTGCATCTGCTAGCCACCTTCTTGGCTGCTTCTAAGAGGTTCTTCTGCGTGCTTATTAGGCGGCTTCTAATGCCTTGGAGGAGCTCCATGTCGTGTTCTAGTCTTGTACGTGGCTTTGCAATGTCTAGGCTGGAGTTGCAGCCAGTACGCCTCATAGAGACTAGCTCTAATGGACTCGCGACACTGAGTTCTTTGAAGAGTTCACTGATGCTGCCGTCCTGGAGCCTAGCTGCGACTTCGCGGTAGGCCTCGCGGAGTGGCTTGCCGGTCTTGAGCGCGAGGAGTTCGGCTAGCTCAGCGCCCCACGCAGTATAGGTTTCTGCGAGTGCTCTAAGCTTCTCCTTGTCGAACTCTAGACCCGAGAAAAGGCTTGCAAGCACTCTACTAGCCTCAGCCGCGTCACGTAGGACTGCGTAGATGACTGGGTTTGCCTCCTGTAAGTCGAGATTGTAGCCGTAGGGGAGCCCCTTCTGTATTGCTAGTAGGCTTGCTACGAGGCCTGCTGCCCGGGCTGCACGTGCGCGGAGAACTTCTAGGGTGACTGGGTTCCTCTTGTGGGGCATAATGCTACTAGTTGCAATGTGGCCTTCTGGTATGCGGATGACCCCCACGTATGGGCTAGAGAGCATTATGAGGTCTCCTGCTATGCGTGAAGCCTCGACAAGTAGTGCTGCTGCCGCTAGTGCGGCGGCTGTGATGTCTAGCCTGCTGCCAGTAGCGTATAGGCTGCTGTTGATGAGTGAACTAAACCCTGTAAGGCGGGCAAGCTCATCGGGGCTTATTGGTGCTAGGGTCCCGGCTCCGGCGCTTGCGCCGAGAGGGCTCCTATCGACAAGGCTGAGAGTATTGTAGAGTAGCTTATAGGCTGAAGCGAGTGCTTCCTCCCAGGCGAGTAGGATGCAGCCTAGTGTTGCAAGCTGGCTTGGCTGCTGGTGCGTGTGGAGTAGAGCCGGGGTGTCGTGGTGCTTCTCTGCTAGGTTGATGAGGTGGAGGCGTGCTTGGAGGATCCAGTGTAGAGCCTCGGCAACCATGTTCAATGTGTAGAGGCGTAGAGCAGCTGAGACGTGGTCGTTTCGGCTTCTACCAATCCAGATATGAGCTGACTCGCCGTTTGTCCTCTGTTCTAGCCAGTCCTCGAGAGCCTCGAACAAGTCCTCGTAGCTAGGTTCTAGTAGTTCGCCAGGCCTCTTCTCGAGGGCCTCCAGGAGGGCACGTAGTGTTAGGCATGCAGCTCTGCTGGGCACTATCCCCCGATGGTATAGGTGGAGAGTGTGAGCAATGAGGACGTATACTACGTAGGTGTATATCTCGTCGTCGTGGCTTATGCTCGAAGCATACTCGTAAGCCAAGGCAGAGTCTCTGCTGAGCCTTACAATCTCCCGGTACCTAGCCAATAACTTGTAACCCCCAATTATGCGTAGTTCTTGGGCTCAAGCTGCTGGGCTAGGGAGCGTTAGCTGCAGCCAGGACTACCAGGGTCTACGGGTCTTGGCTGCTGTTAGGCTGTGGAGACTCCATATCTTTATGAAGCCTTGTGCCTCCTCGCTGCTTGGGTACCACCCATGGTCATAGTCTATTGCTTCGCGGCTGTAGCCGCTGTATGGGCTCCAACGGCCTACAACCATTAGGCTGCCCTTGTACACTTTAACCCTAACTGTCCCTGTTACCCAGCGGTTCATCTCGTCTATGGCCTTCTCAAGGGCTAAGCGCAGGGGTTCAACCCAGAGGCCCTGGTATACGAGGTCGCTCCACTCCCTGTCCAGGATCTGCTTGAACCTTAGCTCCCTAGGCGTGTAGACGGTCTTCTCGAGGTCTCGGTGGCTCTCTATCAGTGTGAGTGCTGCGGGAGCCTCGTAGACTTCTCTGCTCTTCAGCCCCACGAGCCTGTTCTCTATGTGGTCTATTCTGCCGTAGCCGTGAGCCCCCACGAGCCGGTTAAGGAGCTTCACTATCCTGGCTAGGCTCATCTTTTCTCCGTTAATTGAGACTGGTAAGCCTTTCTCGAAGCCTATCTCGAGGTACAGGGGGTTGTCGGGTGCTTTCTCTGGTGCAGTAGTCCACGCAAATACTTCCTCGGGAGGCTCAGCTGCTGGGTCGTCGAGTGGGCCTCCCTCAATGCTACGGCTCCAAAGGTTCTCGTCTATACTATAGGTCTTATG
>JALTZF010000025.1 GCA_027046265.1 Pyrodictiaceae archaeon | reverse complement strand
GCCATGGCCTTTAATAATATTGCTGACCTAGACATAGACCGTGAGAACCCCCGTACAAGGATGAGGCCTCTAGTGACGGGGGCTGTGAGTCTCAGGGATGCATGGCTATTAGTGGTTCTCGGGTCTCTCTTGTACTATGCTTCTGCTGCAATGCTAAACATCTACGCGCTGGCTCTAAGCCCGGTGTTATGGGTTATCGCTATGAGCTACCCTTATGCTAAGAGACTGCACTGGTTACCCCACCTCCACCTCGGAGCGGTTCTAGGCTTTGTAGTCTTCGGTGGTGCAGTAGCCTCTGCAGGGATGAGCGCAGCCAGCATAGCCGAGGTATTCTCCTCTGTGCCTTGGCTACTCGTGGTAGCCGTAACTCTATGGGTCGCAGGCTTCGACACGTATTATTCAATAATGGACTACGAGTTTGACAGGAGCATGGGGCTGGGAAGTATCCCTGCTAGGCTAGGCATCAAGAACGCTCTTACTGCTTCAGCACTCATACATGCTGCTTCACTAATCCTACTCATAGCATCAATAAGAGCCTACAACCTTGACGGAATAGCAGCCATAGCAGTTACTATTACTGGCTTCCTGCTAGGCTACCAACACTATCTCCTTGCAAGGAAGGGTTTGGAGGCTATCCCCAAGGCCTTCAATACCAATCTTGTCCTCGGCTTAGTAATGGGTCTTGGCATAGTGGCAGACAAGACTATAGCAATGCTTGTAGGCTAGTATTTTATCCCTCATACAAATACAAGTACATCTCCTTGGTGTAAACGCGTCTTGCATGAAGCAGCTATAGCCCTTGCAGTTGTACGTGAAGCAGAAAAGCTCGCCAAGACGCTCGGTACTAAACCAAAACTTGTCGAAGTAGTGGTAGGGGAGTTGCAGAGCATAGACCTGGAGGTTCTAGGCGAGTATATCCGCATGAACCTCAGGGAGGCATTGCCTGGTGTAGAGTACAAGATCACAACAGAGCCGCCAGTACTGCGCTGTGAGCAGTGCGGGTATGAGTGGAGGCTTGACATGAACACGCTTGACCCAGATGTGAAGGAGGCTATACACTTCCTCCCCGAAGCCTTACATGCCTATGTGAAGTGCCCAGTGTGCGGTTCAAGGGACTTGACAGTAGTGAGGGGGAGAGAGATCAGGGTGAGAGTCCATGGTTAATATTGTAGAGTCCGACCCCCGTGTCTCCGGTGTAGAGTATCAGCTCTCAAAAGTAGAGAAGATAATTGTTGTACTTAGTACTAAGGGTGGTGTAGGGAAATCAACTATAACAGCACTACTCGGCCTAGCACTAGCAGACAAAGGCATAGGAGTTGGGTTGCTCGACGTAGACTTTGCCAACCCCACCCTCCACATGATAGTAGGCGCTCCTACGCATGTTGAACTCGAGGAAGTTATGGGCGTAAAACCGTACAGAGTTGACGAGAACCTCTATATTCTCTCCCCAGTATTCTTTGCTGGAGACACATCACTGCCTCTAAGAGGACAAGAAGATGTTGACGCGTTGCTTGAGATTCTCACGATAGGCAACTGGGAAGATATCAATACGCTGATTATCGATACTCCTCCAGGGCTTGGGGACACACAGCTGACCCTCTTCAAATTGTTGAGGAGTACAGCTAAGGATAAAACTAGAGCATTAGCAGTCACAACACCTTCACAGCTCTCTATAAAGAGTTTAGAGAGGTCTCTACCATTAGTTGAACAGCTCCTATCCTATAAGCCCCTAGTAGTAGTCAATATGGCTGGCCCAGACTACCTCAGTAGGCACATTGGAGAATACGCTGTTGCTGGCGTTGTACGGTATGATGCTAGCCTAGAAGAGGCTATAGGTTCACTTGATAAGATACGTAAAACAAAGGCTTATAGCGATGTAATGGGCATTGTAGACAGCATAGTTAGGGTATGATTTTCTCTGTGTTGTCTAGAGGCTGTGGTGTGGTGCGTATTTTGCATAAGCCTACCCCAATGATTGTTATTGTGCGAATCCCTAACAGCTGGCGGGTACGGCCTAGTGAAGCTAGCAGTATTGGTAGTAGACTACGGGACATCATAGGGAAGCCCTTGACTGTACGTGTTTCTCCGAGGTGGATTGAGCTAGCAGTCTACGGGGCTAGCTCAGAGAATGTTCGCAGAGTACTTGAGGACCATGGGTACAAGGTGCTTGAAGTGTATCATGTGCCATTATTCCACGGCTCTGGGTCTGAGCCCTTATGGGTTCTTGCGAGGAGGTATCTTGCAATGATGCGTGGCCATAGATTTTGGGAAGCACATAGTGTTGGAGAAGAGCTCTGGCATCGGGTAGGAGATAAGGGCAGAGTACTCGCTGTCATTGCAGGGGCTTTTGCCAAAGCCCAAGAAGGCTACAAGAACTCGGCACTTAGTATCCTAGAGAAAGCACGTAAGCTAGCGAGAGACACTAGTGTTGAAGGCCTCGTGGATTGGGCCTGTATACTAGGTTCACTCAATAAAATCTATGAGGGCTCTGAGAGTAGTCCCGAAAAATGTGTCACGAGACTTATAGAGCATATTTTGTCACAGCACAAACCTTAACTCGTATCCTTCTCTCCATATTCCCGGGGGATTAGCAATGAGTTCGTTGGTACGCACGTATTTTATTTGGTTACAACCCTATAAATCCAAAATTTTACGGGTCAACAACTTAAACCCTTCCATGCTAACTCTAGTGCAACTGGCATAAACTATGGGGATATGATAGAATACCAACTTATATGCTAAGCCTATAAGCATATATTGAGGAGATGGGGTGCAGGCCATGCCTAGAATGCTGGGCACAGTATACCCCATCATACTCGTAATAGTGCTGTCTAGCATAGTCCTCCAAGTAGCGTTTGCTGAAACCCAGAAATCCAAGGAATACTATGAGACTATTTACCCATGCACAAAATGCCATGCCACAATGCAGCTTACAGGAGACAAGAAGGCTAGTGAATTCCACAAAATAGACTTGACTAAGGGTGCTCACGCGGGCCTTTACTGTTCAAACTGCCATAAGCCGCCTTTTATGATAGAGCTTGAGAACAACGTGTTTGTCTACATTCCAGGGTATCACGACCAGAGCCTAGTAATGGAGACAAATAAGTTGTGTGCAGTATGTCACCCAGCAACATACGAGGACTACAAGCTTCTTGTACACGCTAACAAGACCTACACGTGTCCTGACGGTGAACTATTGGTTATAAAAGGATACAAGGATGTAGCATATAACTTCCACATATGCCCTAACGGCTATAGGAACCTTACAACAGTCCCTGCTAAGGCGTGTGTGGAATGCCACAATCCTCACGACCCAGTATACCCGTCGCCAAGTTTGTTGCCTCCTCCGTCTGAAAGGCCTAGCCCGCCAGATCAGGGCAGTATAGCTGTTGCTAATGTACTAGCCGTCATAGGGGCCCTAATCCCGATAGGTTTTGCTTTAACACGTTTTGCTGGAGGAAAAGAGAGGTAGGGGGTTGATTACCATGGCTGAAGCCTCAAGGCATGGTTTGTCCCGTAGTGTTGATAGGAAGCGTAGAGACCTTCTCAAGACTATGGCTGTAAGCGCTGGAGTAGCGGCTATTAGTGGTGTACTTGCTGTTGAGAGGGATAAGCTTGCAAGGAACTTGAAGAGGGTTAGTCTCGAAGACATACTCGGCTTTACAGCTGAAGCTGAGACGCCGATGGAGGAGAGGGCCAGGAAGAAAGAAGCTGAGCTTAAGAAGAAGTATGGTGCCGAAGCCGAGAAGATATGTAGGGAGAAGGGAGAAGACTCTGAAGAGTGCAAGCTTGCTCGTAGAAAGGTTGAGCTCATTACTGTCAAGGCTACTGCTGCTCGTGAGGGTGTCAAGTATGCTATGGCTCTAGACATCAATAAGTGTATTGGGTGCCGTCGCTGCGTCTATGCTTGTGTGATGGAGAATAACCAGGGCAGGAACCTAGGTATTGAGTGGATTAGGGTGCTAGAGGTATCACGTGAGGAGTCGCTAGAACTGCTGGGAGCTAACTGGTATTATGAGGAGATACCGAAGAAGGATAAGGTATATGTGCCAATAGCCTGTATGCACTGCGAGGATCCACCATGCGTTATGGTGTGCCCAGTCAAGGCCACGTACAAGGAGCCTGATGGCATAGTAGTAGTAGACTACGACGTCTGTATAGGCTGTCGGTACTGTGCAGTAGCATGCCCATACGGTGCGAGACGCTTCAACTGGGCAAAACCTGTTGTGCCAATACAAGAGCTAAACCCGAACATGCACATACTAGGCAACATACCGCGACAGCCTCACGTCATAGAGAAGTGTACATGGTGCATCCAGCGCGTCCGCGACGGCGGTGTACCAGCATGTGTTGAGGTCTGCCCTGTTGGCGCACGAGTCTTCGGAGACTTAAACGACCCAGAGAGCCCAATAAGGAGGATAGCAGAAGAATATGGGCTCTTTGTATTGAAGCCTGAGACTGGTGCTAAGCCAAAGTTCTTCTACTTCTTTGGCCCAGCCCGTACGCCTCCAAGTAAAGAAGGGTAGGAGGTGAAGGCCCATGAATGTTTCTGAGTGGATTGAGACAATAAAGTACATTATACACTGGGCTCTCCGTGGCAGCCGCCGTTACTACTTAGCAGCCTTCGGTCTACTACTACTAGCAATCTACGGCTTATACTTGTGGATATTCATGCAGCACGCACCAATATTCCTTGGCAGTGATAAGGGCGGCCTAATACTTACTGCTATGAGCGACTCAGTGCCATGGGGTATATACATATCATTCTTCGTATTCTGGGTTGGAGTAGCTGCTGCAGGCATAGTATTCGCTATAGCAGCATACGTATTCAACGACAAGGAATTCAAGAAGATTGCTGTGCTAGGCGAAGTACAGGCAATAGCTGCACTAATAATAGTACTACTACTGATTGTCGTTGATATGGGTAGGCCTATAAGGGCACTATTCTTAATGCCACGCCTGCCAAACCTGAGGTCAATGCTTGACTGGGACTTCATAGTGATAACGGGGTACTTGCTCATAAACATTGTAGGCGTACTAGTTACAGTCCACTATTACAGGAAGGATAAACCGCTACCAGTAAAGTTCATAGTGCCATTCATGCTCATAGCAGCACCATTCGCTATAGGCATACATACAGTGACAGCCTTCATTTCACAAGCGCTAACAGCTAGGCCTATATGGAATAGCCCACTACTGGCGCCACGCTACGTTGCCACAGCTTTTGCTAGTGGGCCAGCACTACTACTAATAGCATTGTATCTTGCTGAAAAGTATATTGAAGGGTTCAAAGTTAGCATGGACGTATATAGGAAGACTCTCTACATATCAGTAGGAGCTACAATAGTAGGGCTCTACTTCACACTAAGCGAGGTACAAGAGATATTCTGGTATACAACAGAGCCTGCAAAGCTCGCGCAAGCTAAGGAGCTATTCCTTGGGCTTCATGTACCGTACCTAGCAGTACTCATGTGGTTGTGGATTGGGCTTGGCTCAGCAGCAGTAATAGCGTCCCTAATACCATCAACACACAATAATAAGAAGGCAATAATAATTATATCAGCATTG
>JALTZF010000024.1 GCA_027046265.1 Pyrodictiaceae archaeon | reverse complement strand
TAGCAGTAAACACTGACGATCCGCGAGTGATAGGTGAAGCAGACTACCAGGCAAGAGACCTCCTAGACGCAGTATACTTCATACTAGAACACACAAAGACATGGAAGCACAAGTAGTAGTAATACTGGCTTCTACACTCTATACTTGCTCTGGTACTAGAAAACGAACTTGTCTACAACGAAGGGTATGTACAAGCATCAGACACAATTACTACCTACTTGACCCTATGCGCTTGCACTCCCTACTGTTTACCTACAATACTATACACGGCCCCCTCAACAGCCCCAATATCAATGAGGCTAGGTTGCGGCCTCCTACCCGGGCTACACTTCTCAGGGCTTAGAGGCTTACTACAGTACATTGCCTCACTTATCTCACCATAAAACTCGCGTGGCGGAAGTATAGCAGCTGCCCGTAGCTCTCCCCTCTTCACATCCAGGATATTCGTTACTATAGTATAGCCTAAGAGTCCCCGGGCCCGAGTCACATAGAGGTTCTCTGCCTTGGGTATCTTCGAGACTGATAGTACTTCAACACACTCTATATCCACTGCATACAACGGGTTATTGTCATCCCCCAGACGAAGCCTATACGGTAGCCCGTAGAGTACACGTAGCGCGTACCTAGTCTCGGCAAGAGCCAGCCTAGTCTTTGCGTCAAGCTTAACACCAGCAAGCCTCTCCTTAGACACAAGCATGCGGGCAAGCTCTTCTGCAATGCTGCGTAGCTTCTCTACCTCCTCTGAAGAGGCAAGCATTGATGGAGGCATAAAGCTATACTTAGCCTTCTTCAGCGCGGAAAAGGCATCTTTGACGAGTCTCTCTACCCTTCTCCAATCAACAACTATTGGGATACCACGCCTCCCAACAATATTCTCGAGAAGCTTGAGAGCATGCTCTGCTACCAGAACCCTATAATCCCGCCTTGAATCAAACACCCTAGTTACACCAGTAGATGCATAGTATAAAGGGACTCCACAAAAAGAATAGGCTAGAACAATGAAGCTTGCACTTTTGTGACACAGCCAAATCGTGGAACTGGTATGCTCTGAAAGGATAGGGTTGTTAGTGAAATAGCCTCCTAGCTATTATCTCTAACTGGATGTCCTGGGTGCCCTCAGCAGGCTCTAGGGCCTCGATGTGCTGCTGTAGACTCTGTAGCTTCTCGTCTATGAAGGCGTGTCCAGCCATTGTCCTCCTTGCAGCTGTCACAGCCTCTATTGCTGCCTCGACAGCTACGTATTTTGCTATGCTTGCTGCTGTCCAATCCTCCAACTTGCCTTCATCTATGAGCCCAGCTATGGTGTGCACGTAGCCTTCAGCTGTCTTGAGGATGGCATGGGCCCGCGCCAGCCTATGCGTTACTGCTTGGAGCCCAGTTATCCCCCTACCCTTAGCCCACTCTATAGCGTATGACACAACAGTCTTCCCTAGGCCTACAGCCAGAGCAGCAAGCAGGACTCTGGCTTCAGCTATACCACGGAGTGTTGATCTATAGGCTTCTCTGCCAGTCTTACCCATTACTCTGGCCTCAGCATTGCGGAGATACACCTTGGCTATACCGCTGCAAGTATAGGCTGAAAGCTTCATGGGCTCTATCTTGAGGCCCCTAGCATTCCTCCCAACAAGAGCCACAGCAGGCTCATCGTTAGCGCGGAGGTATACTAGGAAGTAGTCTGCGTAGAGGCCATTAGTCACAAACCACTTCACGCCATCAACAACCCATCCACGAGGAGTCATCCGCGCACTAGTAGTCACATTCTGAAGGTTACTACCACCATGAGGCTCTGTTATCGCAGGAGCCAGCAACCCCTGGGGAACACTAGCACCGAGATTCGAGGCTATACGGACAGCAGTACAGTGGGCAACAACACTCATAGCTGTACAGGGATCAACATTCTCGCTAGAAAGCCCCTCTACTAGCCCCCTAAAACTAGTACATGAACCCGCGAGGCCAAGAACACGGTCTCTAATAGCCGACAAGGTCTCGCGCTCCACTCACTACTAATACGTAATTATCCTCTCAGATAAGGCTTCTCCCACAACCACAAAGACCAAATTAAGGACTTGTGTCTACTATCATCTAAAGGACAATAGAACAATGACATATTTAACCCCTCCACATGAAACCCATAGCCTCTCGGAGGAAAGAAAAGATGAGCATACCACAACAAGTCGCTACAGTCTATACTCCACCACTAGAACTGGTACTCAGAGACTTCATGAGAGCAATCCCACTAGCCCTATGGGTATTCTTTGTAATCCACATACTATCCCGGTGGAGCTACAGCTACGCAGCAAGAAGATGGGGCCACGGAGTTGGAGTGTACTTTGCTAGGAAGATAATCCACATGGCCGCAGGCGGCTTTGTAGCCCTACTAGTCCCCTGGGTCTTCCAAGAACCCATAATACCCTTCATACTAGGCGTAGCATTAGCAGTATACGTCTACATACCACACAAGAGAGGAAAACTCTACTGGTGGTTCCAAGACCCAGAAAACATAAGCGAAGTATACTACTGCCTAACATGGGCAACAGCAGTCCTAATAGCATGGCCCTTCAACCCACTAATAGCAGTCTACCCACTCTTCCTCATGAGCTTCGGCGACGGCGTAACAGGCATAATACGAGGCATAAGACAGAAAAGGCGCGTGAAAAGCTGGGATGGAAGCATAGGCTTCTTCACAGTAAGCGCACCCGTAGGCTACGCTCTCTTCGGCTGGCTCGGCATCCTAACAGCAGCAATAGCAACACTCCTAGAAAAGTGGAGCGCAGTAGACGACAATATTAGCGTGCCACTAGTCAGCCTAGCAATACTACTGTTGCCACACATATAGGGACACTACGGGGGCATAAGCACAGCATTCTACCATATCTACAACCTAACCTTAGTCAAACATTTTGGAGAACATAAAGAGAGTAAGCCCAAAAACATAACCAAAACAGCAGCCAGGATGAAGCTATATACAAGGTGCATTAAACTGCGAGCACTATACCCCTTGGCTACCACTACAAGAACTATGCATAATCGCCGTTGTGCATTATTGTAATATACTTCATGAGAATTAGGCTGGGCTACACCCCCTAAGTTCTATAGTGAGATCCCACTTGAACAAGTCTATCTCACGTGGGGCTGCAACAACAAGAGTGCCCCCTTTCTCAAGATAGTCTCTAAGCATGAGCTTTACAGCATCAACCCCTTCAGGATCAAGCATAGAGAAGGGTTCATCGAGTAGCAGGAGTTCCGGCTCCTTCAATAGCGCGCGTACTATGTCTGCTCTCTTGCGTTCACCACCACTAAGTCTACCAGCTTTACCATCCTTTTTGTGTCTAAGACCGACTAAGTCAAGGAGTTCCTCAGCTCTACTCTTAGCTTCACGGGGACTGAGGCCCCCTAAAACACCGGCCAGGACAACATTGTCTAAGAGGCTTAGATTCTCAAAGAATACTGGCACTTGAAGAGAATAGCCTATCCTCTTAGCCCTAACACTAGCTGCACCACTCCTACCAACACTACTAGCATCAACGTTGAATACTCTGAGTACACCACTAGTTGGCCGCGATAATAGGGCTAGTAGTGTTAGTAGTGTAGTCTTACCACTACCATTAGGGCCGACGACAAGTACAGTATTTCCTTTCTCAACAGTAAAACTCAGATTGGAAAATATGCACTTCCAGCGAATATACTTAGACAAATCACGTGCAAAGACAATAGGCACAGTGTCGCCACCTCTATTCTTCTGATCGAGTTATAAGGGATGGATCCATACTATTGACATGACGCCATGTAATATAGAAGGCTAAAGCCACACTAGCAGCAATTACTACAGCTAAAGGCTTTAAACCGGGATTTGCTGAGGCCACAACTATTCTAGCCATCTCTTCATCCAAGACACTCTTTACAAGAATTAGAGCAAATACTCTAGAGAGAATAAAACCTATAAACATACCAATAATACTCGCTAAGCAAAATACAATGAATAAACTAAGCATTATACTGCCTGGCTTAGCGCCCAAGACCTCAAAGAGAATTAGACTCCTCGTCTTATGCTTCAATAACAAAGCCCACAAGACGAGAGGAGCAAAGACAACAGAAGACCATGAAAGAATTGTTGCTACTTGGAAGCTCGAAGAAACACTCTTCAACCGCTCTCTAACACTCGAGACAAGAGGCGACCCCCGGAACACATAGTACTCATCCTCGCCTACACCGCAAAGACCAAGAGAACGCTTAACGTCGTCAAGAGCCTCCAAGAGAGAAGTCCCAGTAGAAAAAGCACGTGGTGAAAGCCTAACAACGAGGTAGGCAGGCCAAACATCTCCACTAGAGAAACTATAGCCGCCAAGTCCTAGTACGGGCTCGAGACTCTTATCCAGGACAGGAAACACATAATCACAAAAACTAAAAATGTACATCTCACCAATTATGCCGCCATAAGAATCAATAATCCCTACAATCTTAAAACTAGCAAAAACCTCTACCAAGCCATTCTCATCAACACCTAAAGCACTAGCATTAACACCTAAGTGTCTAAGTAAGCTAGCATGAAAACTCAGATCAACAATAATATTGTCACCAACACTAAAACCGTACCTCTCACTAAGTTCACGTGAGACAACAACCTCGCCAATATTCTGAGGAAAACGGCCCGCTGTAACAGAAGAGAAGCCAAACAACGCAAACAACACATTACCATTAAACTTGCCCGAGTCAAAGCACATTAAAGGCTCAGAAATACTCCTCAGAGTCATAGTAACAACATTACTTAGCCCACTACTGTTCCTAGACGAGCCACGTGCAACCCCTGCATCCGAAACCGTATAAGTAATTGTTACAGGCCTTTCCAAAGGAATAGAAGCCCTAATAACATAAATAGGTACGACATCTTCTACAAAGTCACTTTGCTTAAGCACGTCAACAGAGCATGGCGGAAACACTGAAAACGGGCCCTCTATCTTGCGTGAGAGAACTTCTTCTGTCCACTCTCTCAAGGCAACTGGGTCAACAACTTCAAGCCATGAGCTAGGAGTAGTTTTCTTAAACATAAAGAGATAAGCCTCACTTGAAAGCGATGAAGCTTCTATCCAATCCCTAATCCCTACCACAATAATGCCAAGAGAAAAAGAAGCCATATATAGAACTAGGAACAATATAATGAATATAGATACAATTCTCATCGAGTCTCTCACAAATATAAAAAATATACTATTTTTTACACTATCATTCATGCCTACTTTAGGCCTCCAAGGCTCATTTAGCTCTAATTTATATAAATATATTCATAAACCTCTGCTAGGGGTACACCAGGCATATTAACGGCCCATGGATTTTGTACATCAACTCTCCAGTAAATATCATACCCATAGTATGGATTGCGATCCCTGTCCATTATTAGGCTCCGAAGAGTAGATCCCGGATAAAATACTACATCAATATCTACATCCAAGACACCCTTTCTCAAGGCCTCAGCATAACCAGTTCCAAGACTATTAGCTCTTATCGTATGAGTTAGCTCTATTACTTCTAGACTTGGCTTCCTTCCCTTTTCTAGTGTTGCTGTAGTAATGGGGACTAGTAGGTTAATTAGTATTATAGCTATTATAGTAGCTAAGGCTTTTGTAAGTATTTTACTTGAATCCCTGCTGTGCAACATTGCTCACCAGTGTATTTTGCTAATAATGATCATATATATATCGTTGTATATAATGTGAATAAATTAATTTCTTGTAGTATATTTTAAAGTGTATTGCTACTAATACCATTATTAGTTCGCCTCATCGGTATAAGAGTAAGGGTGTAAACTTGACTAAGTGTGATTATCCTATTGAGGTGCGTACGCATACGGCTTTGCATGTTGTTAAGGGTGCTGTTGTACGTGTACTGGGAGAGGATGCTATGTGGACAGCCGCGACGTACGTTAGTGGCAGGCATGGGAGGCTGACTGTTAAGTTTACCAGGAAGCCGACAAGAGAAGAGGTTGAGGCTATTGAGGCTCTTGCAAATCAAGCTGTCTCTAAGGATCTCCCTGTAGAAGTCCTGGTTTTGCCTAGGAGAGAAGCTGAGGAGAGGTTTGGAAACATAATCTATGACCTCTTCCCTGTGCCCAGCACAGTTAATACCTTGTCTATAGTAGTGATAAGGGATGTTGATGGCTCTATATGGAATATTAATGCATGCAACAAAGAGCATACCCAGAGTACTGCTTGTATAGGCGCAATAAGGATAGGGAAGATTAGGTTCCGCAAGAGCAAGCAACTACTAGAAATACCCTTTGACTTAGAGGACTAGTGTTCTTGTCCCACACTACGCTGGAACCCATGCCGCTAGCTCTCCCCAACTAGGCGTGGTCTCGCGCGGCTCCAGGCCTATGAGTACCTTTGATACACGCCTAGTTGCCGGTGAGTAGTAGTCTTTTAGTACTAGCTTCTTGTAGAAGAGCCATAGCCCCGCAGCTACTTGTGCAGTCTCCCACAGTCTTGAGCTAATCTCTCCAATATACTCTAGGCTTGGTAGCTTGTAGAGTATTCGTTGCTGTACTCCTCTAAGATCGTCGTAGCTTCTGTAGATGCTGAGCATACCGCCCTCAACCATTACGTGTCTAAAACTATTGTTAACGAGTATGCGTGGGAGTAAGCTAGCTTGCTCAATAACTAGCACACCGTGCTTGGGCTGGAGGTCGTGCAAGCCGGCTAGCAGAAGATAGAACCTGTATACGTCGAGGTGAGGGAGGGAACTCCCCCACACGATAGCTATGTCGAAGACCTTGCCTGTAAGTGCTCTCGGTAAAGCAGATGCATCAGCTTGTATGAGTTCAGCTTTTACAGATGTTAGTCCAGCATACTTTAGCCACTCATACACAAGCTCTAGCTCGTCTAAACGCGTATCAGCAACTGTAAGCTCAACACTTATACCCTTCTCTGCTAAAGCCGCCGCGAAGGCAGCACCAGCAATTCCTGAAGCAGCCATAGCGTCAAGTATTCTGGCTCTGCCAAAGCCCTGGATACCGCTAAAGATGCCTTCTTCAACGAGTTTTAATGCAAAAGATTTTATTGAGTGAAATCTCTCAACAGCACGCACGTCGCTCGGCTTTGTAGGCCAGTCAAGGTGTTCATATATCTTGTAAAGAGTGTTGCGGTGTTGGCCCAAAACAATCACACTCCTAGACAGAGAAGTGAAGGCTACAAGTTAGCCAGTACCCGAGAAGAGAGAAGAGATTTAAATATCTGTAATGCTTTGATTGTCCGCGTTTAAGAATGCGGGGGTTTCCTTAACAGTATAAGCCTATTCGCTCTTCCCTCTCTAACAATCTTTATGTATCCAAGACGTTCAAGTTTCCTAACATGCCTCCAGAGAGTCGTTTTTGGCAAACCGGTCTCTCTTAGGAGTTCGCTTTGAAGCATTGAGCCTCCATGTTCATCTATGGCGCCTAATATGAGTCTATCAGTATCATCAAGCTCTGTCGCTGCTACCTCAGTGCCTCCTGTTGACCCCCTGCTAGTTTTACGTATGGTGATAAAGTAGCCTAAACCTATAGAGATGACAGCTATTACTACTAGTATGCCCACCCATAGAGCCATACTTGGTCCTCCTTCCTCCCTCATACTAGGCTTGTACTCGCTCGTAGTCTGCTGTACAACATGCGGGGTCTCTGTAGGAGGCTCTGTGGGCCCTGGCTGTGTGGTGCTCGTCGAAGTAACTATTGTTGTAGCTGATGCGGTGGTTGGCGTTGGTGTGGAGGTTTTCTCAGTTGCTTCTATTCCTGTAGCTACGGTGGTTACTGTAGTGGATGGAGGTAAAGTGGTCGTAGCTTGTGGAGTGCTAGCTGTAGCCGAAGTTGTAGGGCTAGCTGGGGTAGTTGTTGTGCCTAGTGGGGTAGAAGGGGTGGTGGTTGGAGTAGTTGGAGTTGTCTGTTGCTGGCTTGTAGTAGCTGTGGTTGTTGTAGCCTCCTCAACGAGTACATACCTTATTAGTGCTGGGCCCTCAACGACTAGCTTAAGTGACCCCTTTACGTATTCTACTGAGTAAATATTCTCTGGTAAGGATAATAGGACTATTCCAGGCCTAATAAGGAGTGTTGTAGTGGTATTTAGTATCTTGAAGCTAATAGAGCCATCTTCATGGACGGTAGTGTTGGCCATGTAGTTTATTACTATAAAGCCTGGAGTACCAGCAACAACATAAAACATGTTCTCACTATAGACTATTGGGACAAGCTCAGTACCATTTATTCGGGCCTCAATAGTTGCGGGGACAGGCTCTACAGGAGCTGGTATTGTGTTGAGCCCTTCGCTAACATTTGCTTTAACGTAGACATCTACAGTACCATCACTAGCAATTGTAACCAGGGACTCTGCAGCCGCAATAGACAAGACTGCCAAGGCCAAAGATAAAACAGTAACCACAAATGCGAACCGTGCCTCTCTTCGCAACTCATGCCCCCGCAAACGAGAACTAGCATTTACACCCAGCCTTAATGTTTCGTTCCGGTAAAACCCAGGAACAACTAGTTATCAGTGAAACAAAACGGAACAGAGTACCCTCCCTGGGCCCTTATCAGAACCAGTGCACACATACCAGAGGCGGGTGCAGGGCCTAGAGAGGTGAGAGTATAATGACTCCACGTCTATTAGGAGTATTAATAATAGTACTAATGGCTGCTTCACTACTAACACCACTTACAGGATTCCTTACAGAGGCACTAGCATCAACCTTGGTTCCGAGTAGTTCACACCCACCTACTGTTAAGACTTTGCAGGGAGAAGCAGTGAATACTACGACAAATACTACAATAACAGTAAATGCTACTGTCGTCGAGGAAGAACCCGGTAATAATACGCTTAAGGCTAAAGTAATGGTCTACATACACTTGTTCAAACACATACTTATCACACTTGGATTAACGCCTAATGCCTCTGCAGAGGAAGTAGCAGCAGTATTGAGTATTGATATAGAGTTAGCAAATAAGATTGTTAAGTATGCATCCATGAACACTAGCACCATACTAAACATGACATATGAACAGTTAATAGTAATACATAAAGACATGGAGAAAACTTATGACAGAGTAATCGAGATACTTAAGGAGCGCATAAAGCTACAGGAAAAGAAGAAGATCAAGGAGAGGATAACAGCTAAGCTAGCATTACGCGCAATGCTCCACCTAGAAGTACTGGCAAAGGCGTGGAATGACACAAGACTCCTTAACCTCACTATGCAGCTCCGTGAAGCTCTGAGAGCTAAGAATATTGAGCTTGCAAAGAATCTAACAATAACCATATCAGACTACTTAAAGGCACAATATGCTGAAGAGATGATAGAAGAACTCAATGAGAAGCTTACAGAACTCCTAGAGAAGCTTTCATCACTTCCAGTAGCTAATGCAACAATACCAGTTGAAGTTGTTGAGAAGTTGAAGAAGCAGCATGAGGACATAGAGGAGCTTGTTGAGCTTATACGTAAGAAGATAAAGATTGGCGTATTAGACCCTGCTACATTAGCAAAGTTGTTGGCTGCAAGTGAGTCAGCAGAAGATCTCCGCAGAATGGTGAGTAGGCTATTAAACGAGACTGCAAGAGGCAATATTACTACTCCACGTGTGGAACTAGTAGCCTCAGAGTGGGCTGAAAGACTTAGAGCACGAATTGATGCTCTGGCAAGCATGTTACAGAACATAACTGATGAAGATGTAAGGGAGGAGCTTGCAGAGCTGGTATCAAAGGCTAATAGCACGCTAAGCCTTGCAGAGGCTATGATAGAGGCTGGCGACTATGGCTCTGCAATGCATTTACTCGGCAAGACACAGAGCTACGTTGTAAAGGCTGAGTCTCTAGTGCGGCTATACCAGCTAAGAGAAGCGATGAAGAAGAACTTTAAGAAGATTAAGGAGCACAGAAAAGAGGTTAGTGTAGAAGACATTATTGAGAATATTGAAAAGAAGCACCCAGAAATGATTAACACAACTCTAGATGTCCTCATGGAGAGAGTACAAAGGCTAATAACACAGACAGAATCCATCCTATTAGAGGTTGCTAACAAGACAGCTAATATGACAGAAATACCAGAGCCACTAGAAGAGTTCATTGAAGAGGCTAGAGACCACCTTGAAGAGGCTAAAGAGTACCTTGAGGAAGCCGTCGAGGCAATAAACTCTGGTGAGTACTTTGAGGCACAAGAGAATCTCATAGAGGCACTAGGCCATGCAATAAGAGCATACCACTATGCTTTACAGGCATCTAAGCTACTTGAAGTAGGTATGCCAGAAGAGCTTGCCAAGGAGCTAAGAGAGGCAATTAGTGAAGTAAGGAAAAAGATGGTCGAAAAGAAGATGGAGAATACTGCAGCTAACTTACTCTATAAAGTAGAGGAGCTCATAAACGAGACTAGTAGAGAGCTAGCTTTCATAGAGGCTATAATAGAAGCAGGAAATGTGAGTCTCCCACGAGGCTTTAGAGAAGCTTTCAGCATGGCTAAAGAGCAGCTGGCTAAGGCTAATGAAACACTTGACATGGCTAAGCAGGCCCTAGAAGAAGGTAATGTAGATGAAGCACTGAGGTTATTAGTTAAAGCAAAGGTCCATGCAGAACAAGCCTATCGTATAGCTGATAAATTAAAGGATGTTATAGAGGATCTTCTAGAGAAGAGAGGAGACGAGGAAAGCAGTAGTAGTGGGGAAGGAGAGAGCGAGCATAATAGTCATGGAGGCCACGGTGCTGGCTCAAGTCAGAGCAACAGTAGTGGTGCGAGGAGTAGTGGTAGCGGCGGGAGTAGCGGCAATGAAGGTGGGGGTAGAGGCGATAGAGGAGGCGGCCATGGCAGTGGCGGAGGGCATGGCGGCAGTAATGACGATAGCTCAGATGACAACCGTGACGGCTCCGAGGAGGAGGATGAGGGAGAGTAAGCCTAGACTGGTAGTAGCACGTATATGAGCTCTAGATTATTTTTGCACATCTCATTTTTAGGGCTGTTTACTCAATACGGGTCTTCCTCTCAAGCTTTCGTCTGGCTTAGCTTCTTCCTTAATGTAGCGTAGATGGAGAGAACTGTGAGCATTAATAGTGAAGCTACTAGGTATGGTGAACCTTTGCAGCTTAGCACGCCCAGCATGTTTGTACATGCTGCTTTCTCGTAGAGGAATCCTGCTATTAGTGGGCTCACTACTTGGCCTATATTGTTTAGCGTGTTTGATAGTGCTACCATTGATGCTAGTGCTCCTAGGAATGCTGCATTCCGTGTTAGTGGTAGGCTACTCCTAACAGCTGTGTTTAGTAGTACTACGCCTGTAAACGCCATTAGTAGACTTGTACCGCCTAATAGTAGGCCACCCATAGTACCTACTGCTAGTACTAGTGCAAGCACATGCTGTACACCAAACCTGTCCGCGAGTGGGCCTACTGCGAGGCCGAATATGAATGAGGCTATCCCAGCTGCTGCTAGTATGCTTGCCAGGTCTTCGCGTGTTAGATTGTATACTTCTCCTAGGTATATGTAGAGGAACTCTCTTAGGAGCCCAGAAGAGAATCCTGTTGCAAAGGCTGCTGCAAGGATGAAGAGTGTGGTCTTATCTGCTCTAAGCCTTATACTCTCCTTTCTTGTAGCCCTTCTCGCATGAGCAATAGCTTCTGGTGCGTATCTTGAAGCTATGGATAGGGGTGCTGATGCTGCTAAGAAGAATAGTGCTGACAGCCTTAGCACACCAGCATTGTCTAATGGTACGACGCCGTAGATGTATTGGCCTATAGTCATGCCTAGAAAGGCTACTGCAAAATATATGCTCATCACAGTCCCACTACGATCCCTTCCCAATAGTGATGTTGTTGTCTGGGTGAGCGGCCAAATTATCCCGCTTAGGAACCCCCAGAGCCCGTTAAGTAAGAGGATTAGTCCTACTGAGTCTGTTGAGCCTATAGTGTATATGATTAATGACGATAACAGCATTGGTAAGGGCAAGAGTACTCTTGCTGTGCGCGGACTAATATCTACTATAACCCCACTGCCTATAGAGGATAAGGCTCTTGCAGCCATAAACCATGTTGTAAGACTTGAAGCCACGATAATGGAGGCAGTGAGGTCGTAGTAGAGGTATCTTGCTAGTGCGAGACGTGAGAGTCCAAAGCCAATACTAGCTAATGCGACAGTAGCATATATGGCTACTAGTGCTCTGTTCTCTTCTCCCGTGGCTCTTCACCTTTCCCTTATAGCGTCAGTGATGGATGATTAGGGCTTAGGGGATTATATTAAGTATGTTGTTTCGTGGTAGGGTTTCTGCTTATCTGGTAGGATTACCGTGGGATAAGTTATGTGGCCTGCATAATTACCAGGTTATCTTCCTTTATATAATCCCCTAAAGACTTCTACGCCTGTTAAAATGGGGGTGAACGTTCATGAGCCGTTCAGCATACTTTATTGCTGGAGTCTTAGTGCTTGCTATAATAGTTCTCGCATCAATCTACATTGGTACTAGAAGTAGTGGCGTGTCAACTACCACTATCACAGTGCCGGGCACTACTAGGACTGTAGCAACCACTGTCACCACAACAATCATTACAACAGTTACTGAAGCCCCGTCAGTAGCTACCGGAAAACCCGTAGAGTTGCGTGTATACGTCTACGAGGACTTTATGGCGTGGGGTGAGGATCCCGAGATCTTTGACAAGCTTGTGAAAGAGTTTGAGTCTAAGACTGGTACGAGGGTGGTAGTTGAGAGGTTTAAGGGAGCCAAGGCTATGGTCTCACAAGTCGTCGCGGAGGCTAAGGCTGGTAAGCCTACGGCGGACATAGTAATAGGCGTTGACAGTGTTACAGTCCAACAACTAAAGAGTGAGGGTCTCCTAGAGTGCTATGTCTCGCCGTATGCGGCTGAGGAACTCGTAGAGGCATTAGATCCCGACAAGTGTGTGACACCCATCGACTATGGGCTCATAGCACTAGTCTATGACCCATCAAGGCTTACTGATGAGCAGAAAGCAATGCTTAGCGATGGAGTGACAATCGACGAGCTAGTCGAATTGTCGTCTGTGATTGTTGGCGAAGACCCTGCTCAGAGTAGTACTGGTGTAAACTACCTCCTTTACACAATAGCTGTGTCAAGACTAGAAGGCATTGACTGGAGGGAGCTCTGGAGAAACATGCGGGACAAAGGCTTCTACGTGGCTGGCACGTGGGGTGATGCCTACGACGAGTTCTTTAGGGAGGGGAGTAAGAGAGCTATTGTTGTGAGCTATGGCACAGACCCAGCGTACAGTGCATGGTATAGTGCATCTAAGGGCGGCGAAGAGAAGCCAAGCATTTACGCTACAGTACTGAGGCTCCGGAATGGCAGTCTCGTGGGCTGGGTCCAGGTAGAGGGTGTGGCAATAATTAAGGGGGCCAAGCTCGAGGCTGCAAAGAAGTTTGTAGACTGGCTACTCAGCCCAAGTGTGCAAAGAGAGATACCAACTAGCCAGTGGATGCTCCCAGCAAACTACAACGTTAAACTGCCAAGCTTCTACAGGTACGCACTAACAGCACGCGACGTAGACATACTACTCAACAAGCTCATACCGGGAAGTGAGGTATCTGAGAAGCTTGAAGACTGGATTGCAGAATGGATAAAGATAATGAGTGGGTAGGAATAACAACTAGCAAACAAAAACTGGAGAACACATACACAGGCCACCACGTTTTTAATACTAATAACCACCTAGACTATGGTAGACATTAAAGGACCCACTCTTCTTAGCCCTTCAAGGGTGTGCAGGCACTGACGGTTAGAGATAAGAGACTTGGCCCGCTAGGTTTTACTGGTGTGCTCCTATCCTCCATTGCGTGGCTCATCCTAGCCTTGTACTTGGCACCATTAGTTCTAGCCTTATTCCTCTACTGGCCTCCTACTGGGAGTCTCCCATTCAGCCTGGCATGGGCTGCATTTTGGACTCTTGTACAGGCCTTAGCCTCTGCTGTCTTAGCAACAGTGCTGGGATGGCCTCTAGGTATACTGGCGGGCTTTTATTCTTTGAGGCTAGCATACTTTACTGCACTTGCAAGCCTAGCACCCTTCATGAGTCCAGTAGTTGTTGCTGCTCTTGGGCTCCGCAGCCTCTACGAGGGCACACCCCTCGAGTTCATAGCGCGGGGATGGAGCGGAGTAATAGTGCTCCACGCTTACTTCAACATTGGCCTCGTCGCACTGTTTGTTGCAGCAGTTGCTGCGTCAACAGAGAGGAGTATAATCGAGCATGCCCGCCTCATAGGGCTCCGCGGCCTCTCGCTGTGGCTGAGAGTACTCATACCACTTACTGCTAAAGCAGCAGCCTATGCCTCCCTAATAGTCTTCATATACTCTCTCACTAGTGCGGCTCCACTCGTAGTCAAGGATGCAAGGTACAAGTACTACACTATTGAGGCGTGGCTCTACACCCTCTACCATGGCTTCCCAAGCAGTCACGGCCTCATACCAGTAATAGCCTTGGCTGAAGTGGTAGTAGTAGCACTTGTGGCAACCCTAGTTGTCAGAGTAGCAGAGAGGATCGAAGCGAGTCCACTAGCTGTCCGGGGAAGAGGCTACTTGCCCCTACGAGGACCCACAAGGGTCTTAGCCCAAGTATACTCGCTGGGCATACTCGTCTTCCTCTACGCCCCCATAGCTTCTCTCACACTAGAAGCCGTGAAGGCCAACCCATCCATACTCTTCTCACGCGCCACAGCAGGGCCTGGACTAGTAGGAGTGGTCCTCAACAGTCTCGTGTACCTCGCGATAGTGGCAGCAGTCTCGATACCCCTCGGCGCAGTAGCGGCTACGAGCAGGAGCCTTGGAGTAGCGGCACTAGCATCAATAGCTGTAGCACCAGTAGCCTACGGAGTCACAGCAACCATATACTATTACCGCACACTCAGCAACCTACTAGGCATAGAGACAACATCGCGGCTACTCATCATACTAGCCCATACTGCAGCAGCTCTACCCCTAGCAAGCAGGCTTCTCGAAGCAGGAAAAGCCCGGATACCAAGAGAAGTAGAGGAGACAATGCAACTAATAGGCCTACGCGGAGCAACATACCTCTCGCACTGGCTGAGAGCAGTAGCACCAGCAACAATCACAGCAGCAGGCTTCGCAGCAGCAGCAAGCCTCGGCGAGTTCGGCGCATCAATAGTAGTCTCCGTCCCCGAGACGTGGAGCCTGACAGTACTAGTATACAAGCTAATAGCTTCTGGGCGCTTCTTCAGTGAAGCATGCCTAGCAGCACTTCTCCTTGAAGCAATGAGCCTAGCATCAATAACAATACCACTATACATCGCCATAAAGAGGAGTAGTTAATGAGAGTGCAAAAGATCGTTAAAACACTGCTACGCCCTGCGTCTCAGGGTAATCACTAATAGGAGAACAGCACTCAAGCCCACAAGGAGGATACCGGGCCAAACACGGCTTCCACCGCTAGGTCTGAGCATACCACTACTCCTTGGCGTACTGTCCGAGTAGATGCTTACGTCAACTTTGACAGCAGTTGTAGCTGTAAAAGTATTGGCGCTACCCATGGTGGAGTACGCGTCCACTTCTGCCCCCATAGTATTCATAGCATGCGAGAACCCGTCAACTACTATAGTACTAGAACCCATAGAGCCAGCCTCTTCTACACTAGTACCCTCCTCTACCGTGCCAGGCTTACCCATATTATCGTCATGATGCTCTATTCTTAGCGGCTCCGATAACACCACCAATATAGCCCAAGACCCTTCTGGCAAGGAGCCCTCAATAACCTGGGCTAACTCCTCGACACCACCAACTATACTAATAAACTTCTTGTCAGCAAGCACTAATGTCGTCAATGCAAACAAGTCAACTCCAACAGCATAAGTAGCATTCTGCATACTAGCTTCTTTCTCGTACTGCTTCAAAACAGTAGCAATAGCATGTGAAGCCTCTAAAGCCTTGGGAGAACCCAGGACAACATCTACTCCACACACGCCACCAAAATGCTCTGCAACCTTCGAAGCAGCATCCACAATACGCCCATCTAGTGGGTTTGGAACTCTTACAACTAAGACAATACGCCTACAACCCACATCATCAATAATATAGCCTCTAAACACATAACTCTCATTAACAAGACTGCTGCCATAGATGCTTGTAAAAATACTCTCAACAACACCAAGTTCCCCCTGGCCAAGGACACTAACATAATAGCCCACACTCTTATTGCCTAGAGGTAGCACTCTATCATGAAACTCATTATAGCAACTTATACCAGCAAAGCTACGTGATATAAAGACCTTGTTATTAACTAGTTGCGAATTCTCTAAAAACTCTAGAGACGGGCAGATCCTTACATCTAGATTATCTCCATGACTAGTAGTTGGCATAGTACTAGTAGCTAGAAGCAGTAATAGCAAGACAACCAAGAATACCTGACAGCACACTTCCTCTCTTACAGACATTCTACCACCTAGAAAACAGTGCTTTTTACAGTGAAGACTGTAAGAGGCTGAAGAGGCAACAGCGCCTTTCTGTATTGCTTAGTGCTAGTAAGCCTACTATAACTAGGGAACAATAGACTATTACCTACCAACAGCTCTCTCCTCAGACAGAGGAGAGTATCAGGTACACAACTATGAGGGTTCATGAAGCCATTGTTAATAATTTCTCTATACTCCCCCAAGCATGCACTAACTTTGAATATTGCAGAGTTGAAGAACTATTCTTGGATCCAACATAATACACTTTTTCAGGGAAAAGAAGCTTTGCTATCTAAACTCTCCCTGGGGCCAGACTAGTGCAGGGTATGATAGTTTCAGTAGTATTGCGGGAATAGTGAGTTAAGCAATTCAATTCTTTGTAGGTTAACTAGTAACTGATTTTTGTATCGCTATTAGCAGTAGTGTATGCATAGCTGACTCTTCTGGGTGGCGGTTTCTTGGCTTATGGAGAAAGCATTCTACGGAGTAGCGTAGTAATAGTCACTGGGTCGAGTCGGGGTATTGGCCGCGCCATAGCGGTAGAAGCTGCTAGGCGTGGAGCCCGCGGCGTTGTAGTCAACTATGTCTCACAGCTGGATGCCGCACTTGAGACTGCTAGGCTCGTAGAGAGACAAGGCTCCGAAGCCGTTGTAGTTAGAGCAGATGTTTCCAAGTGGGATGAAGCTGTGGAACTAGTAGAGGCCGCTGTTAACAAGTGGGGCCGGGTAGATGTCGTGGTTAATAATGCTGGGATACTTGAGCCAAAAGAGTTTGCCGAGATGGAGCCTAGAGACTGGCAGCGCATGATGGAAGTACACTTCTATGGTGCACTGAACGTCTCGCGTGTTGCTCTGGACTACATGCTTAAGCAGGAGCGCGGGGTCATAGTTAACATCTCCTCAGTGCTCGGTCTCAGACCAGAGCCGCTGGCAAGCCATTATTCTGCAGCTAAGGCAGCACTCATAGCGTGGACTATAGCTGTTGCAAAGGAGCTAGCTGAGAAAGGCGTTAGGGTCTTCGCTGTAGCTCCTGGGGGAGTTGACACGGACATGGCTAGGGTCTGGGGCGACATGGACTGGGTAGAAGAAGAAATACCCCTTGCCAGGCTTGCTAAACCAGAAGAAGTAGCGAGAATAGTCCTTGATGCAGTAGAGAACCCCTACATAACGGGGGACGTATTAACGATAAGTGGTGGTCTCCTCTAGTCAGTACTCTTCCCAGCATAGTAGTCTACAAGCCCTATAATAGCTAGTGCCAACCCGGCAAGCTTGACAATGTAGAGTCCTATAGCATAGCCTAGAACAGCTATAGCTGAAACTACAAGGCCTGACAATCCTTCCTCATCACTTTCAGTACTAGCAAAGACTAGTAGGGGTGCAGCACCAGGTTCCAAGAACACCATTAAGCCTAGAGGGATAGCCGAGGGGAGAGGAGCGTAAACAAGCAATAATGAAGACAGTACAGCTGCCACTACTGGCGCTGCAGCACCCCAGCCAGCCACAGCTATATTGGCTTTATAATATGTGGCCACTAGTATTAACATCAATGTGAACCCTACAACTATGCCAGCCAAGACTCTTCTCCTAGCCCTCTCACCATGAAGTATTGATGGTAACCCTAGCACTGCAGGCGTTGGAGAAAGCATACCAGCAACTACTCCATCAACAAAAGTCTTCTTACCAGGCAAAAGTAGCACTACAACTGGTGCAAGGAGAACAGAGGCAGGGCTCATGAATACTAGTACTCCTGCAAGAAACCACTTCAGAGCATCAAGCCTTTTCCTAGCATCAGTGAACTTGTATGCAGCCAAACCATACAATGCATAAGCGGCTACTACTAGCGCAAGTCTCTCAACCTTGTCTCCTGATAGTAGCGTGTAGACTGGCGACCATGCAGGGTTTACGAAGTACTCCTTAAACACTCCACCAGCAAGAGCTATTGATACAGAGACTCCAAGAGCTGATGCTAGAGCAGAGAGTACTGGGGCTGTGTGGGGCTTCTCGGCACAGGCTATAATGCTTCTAGGTGTTAGCATGCGTAGTTTATCGATGAGATAGGGTAAGGCCATTATTGACTGGACACCCAGGACGCTGAGCTGGACTGTGTAGAAGCTGTAGAGTGTCTTGTTTCCGGCAAGGTATACTGCGAGGTATCCAAGCCATGCAGATGGCATTGCCGCGCCGAGGACGGCTGCTGTGTACTCTTCAACTCTGCAAGAGCCTTTATTGCATATAGCCAGTAGGCCAGCCAATAGGGAGAGAACACCAACTACTAGTCCTAGACTACAGACGCCAGGGTTACAGGAAGCCATGAGTAAGGGCTCACCGTTAGGCAGGTAGTATAGTGCAAAGCCGTTTCTCCCAAGGAGCATTCCGAGCGGCGTAGTGGTGGGGGGTCCTTCTGGCCGGCTAGTAGTATGCCACTTTACAGCTCCTACAACCTCTCTGTAGACCCAGCCAGCACCCCGGGCTAGTATGAATGGAGTCCACGAGGCAGCAACAATGAGTGCTGGGAGCATAATAGCCAACAACTTCGTGCGTGTGCTAAGTCTGTGGTCGAGGAGGACGGCTAGTAGTAGGGCTGGGTAGAGGAAGAGCCCAGTATACTTGGCTGAACCAGCAAGCCCAAGTAGTACAGCTGCAACCAGGGGTCTGCCAGCAGCTAGGGCCAAGACAGCTAAGGCATCAAACCCAGTGGCATACACGTCGAGCATAGCAACAGAAGACATTGTAGCCAGCACAGGGTCACGCCATGAGTAAGCGACTAGGAGAACCGACAGCAACACGACATGGACAAGCTTAAGGTTGAATCTCCTAGAAACAATGTACAATGTGCCAGCTAGAGCTGTGAGAGATGCTAAGCCCATGATGAAGCTTGGTATTCTCCAAGCCCAGGGTTTCCAGCCGCTAAATAGCAGAGTCAAGGCTAGTACATACTTGACTAGTGGTGGGTGCTCAGTATTCAAGTAGGCATAAATGCCGTCATGGTCTGGGGCAATACCAGGCATGACGTCAACTATGCATCCAAGCCCTCTACTCACATTAATGAATGCATTAACACTCTCTAGTGGGACGTATAGCGCTATAGCATGCTCCTTCTCATAGTCAGACTTTGCGACAGCTAATCCGGGAACTCTACTACTAAGCACACTAACTACTTCGTCGCTACTACAGAGAGTATCATTGTAGAATACTGTGTAGACTGCATAGCTAGTGTTCACCTTGGGAACTATCTGTAAGCCGAGAATCTCTCTTGCCACGTTGACAGACGAGGAGACATACCAGACCTCATCACTGATATAATCTTCTATCCCTACTACCTTCGAGTACCCCTGGACATAGAGCAGATATGATGAAGCCGCAAGTGCTAGCACGATAACAATAATAGCGAGTCCTGGCTTCAACTCGTCCACAAGCCCCAAGTACAAGGAGTTAAAGTGCTTGGGGCTCGAATAAAACAGTTGCACGCACCAACAACTCTCCGTATAAAAGGGAAGTCCTATGTACCAGGCCACGAAATAGGGTTGACAAGACACAGAGGGATGAGGTAAAGGTGTAGCTTGGTATGACTCTAAGAATACTCCACATAAGTGATATACATTGTACAGAGCATATGCTTAAGCCTCTACTGAAGGAGGAGGACTACGATGTTGTTGTAGTGAGTGGCGACATAGAGTGTTCTAGTACTGTAGGGTTACTAGCCTCAGAGTCTAAAGGCCCTGTTGCAGCGGTGACTGGGAATCTTGATAGTTGGAGGGTACGCGAGGAGCTAGAGCGCGCAGGTATTCTCCTTGATGGGCGTTCCAGGAGGCTCTACGACTACATATTCGCTGGCGTTGGTGGCTTAGAGACAGAGAGTGATCTCGCTAGTGTGGGCAGGACAGTTTTCCACATACTTGTAAGCCACCACCCTCCGCTGGGCATATTAGACAAGGGCTTTTATGGGCGTGGAGGCTTGGCTAGACTCCGCCAGCTCGTAGAGGAGAAGCAGCCTATACTCCACTTGTTCGGCCATATACATGAGGCTCGCGGCGTAGAGGAGTATGGTAGTACAGTCTTTGTAAACCCTGGACCACTAAGAGAAGGCTACTATGCTCTAGTAACAGTTGATGAGGGGAGAGTTAAAGCCAGGCTTAAACACATGTACTCTTTTTAACGCTGTGATATAGCTGCGAGAATGAGGGTTTACGGGATAGCAGGCTACTGTAGGTTATTGTAAACGCTACTAATACTATTAAATCTTAGCTAACGCTGAATGCTATAAGGCTGATAGATTTAAGGGTTCGTGGTGGGGCCCTGTTGGAGAATAGGAGGCTGCATGTAGTTGCAGCTTTCACGCTAACCCTCCTAGTTATTGGTTGGGGTGTACTGCTTAGTCCTGGGCTTGAGCGTGTCCGTGTAATGCTTGGCTTGCCGGCCCACCTCGAGGGGTCAAGGTATAATCCCGTGGTGGGTGCTGCTGAGCTAGTGCCGAGTAATCCAGAGCTCTTTGTGGCTCGTACAGTCCACTACTACCATGCATTGTTCGCTTGTCTCCTCTACTCAATGCTTGTACTAGCGTCATTAGTCTATCCTAGGCGTGTTGACTCTAATGTACTTGTATTAGCTCTGGTTGCTTCACTGTTCACTGTTTTCGGGGGCATAGGCTACGCCTATGTAAAGCCCTTGTTTAGCCTTCATGGAGTATTCATTGCTGGCCTTGCGTTCCTCTACGCGGCAGGGCTACTAGTCGTGTTCAAAGGGTTTCCGCGCGATCCTGTCGAGGCTGCTCTCTGGGTCATAGCTATACTCCTCCTTGTAGGCGGGACTATAGGCGGCTATGTTGGGAGTGTGCACATGGATGAAGAGAAGTCTAGGGAACTCTTTGAAGCTGTTGTGGCTGCACGCATAGACCCAGACCAGGCTGAGCACGTGGAGGCTTGGAGGGCTCGTACAGCACACGAGCATGCCATGGTTGCTTTGGTTCTTGCTGCAACACTACTGCTAGTATACAGAGTCCTTGGTGGCAGGATGGGTAGAGGGTTATCTGCAGTATACGCGGGTTCTGCGTCACTGACAGCACTGGGCTCGTACGCTGTGTGGTTCCTAGGGGAGAAGGCCCACGTTGTAATCACGCCGTCATCTCTAATACTCGTATTCACAGCCCTCCTACTAGCATTGAAGGCATACCGTATTCATAGAAGGCCCGTGGAGCTGAAGGGGGTAGTGTCGCTAGGACTAGTACTCGGCATAGTAGCGATAATAGGAGGCGTAGTAGCCACGGGAGCAATAATAGCAGTGAGTCTTGATAAGCCGACACGGTTCATTAGCCCAGAATTCCGAGACCCGTCATGGGACTGGAGTGAGCTAGCATTCAACATAGGGCATTGGCACGTACTGGTAGCAGCCTGGGGTACTGCTCTCCTCCTAGGACTCCTAGCATACCAGCCAGACACCAAGCTACTGAGGATAGCTGCTTGGCTCACATTGGTAGGCTTCCTAGTCTACACAGTTGGCCAAGCAGTCTACAGTTTCCCCCGTGTACCCCAGCCCTACCACCCTAACCCCTTCAAAGACCCCATAGTGAAGTACGTGATAGAGCCAGGCATAGCTGTCCAGGGCATAGGCATAGCGTTAGCCTATCTTGCAACCCTCCTGAACGTAGCTAAGCGCAGACTATGAGAGGGCCCGCCAAGCTATGCTATGGTTCATACTGACTACAGGGGCGTGCAACCTCTCATGCCACTACTGTGGAGGCGGGTTCCCGCCAAAGTACTCGCCGCCAAAGCCCCGGTACAGGGTTGAGGATCTAGTAGAGCTTATCGAGAAGTCTGACCCGAGGCCAGTAGTCTTCTTCTATGGTGGAGAACCCCTAGTAAATACTGGACTCATAGTCGATGTCATTGACTTACTTGGCTATAGGGCCGTCTATGGCATACAGACCAACGGTATCCTCTACAAGCGTCTCCCCGAAAAGTACTGGGCAAAGTTTCGCACCGTACTACTCAGTATTGATGGCCGTGAAAGCATTACTGACGCGTGGCGGGGGAGAGGCGTATACAGCAAGGTTGTACAGGCACTAGGCTTCCTCAGGAATGTCAGGGAGAGGCTTGGCGGCCCAGAAACAATTATTGCACGCATGACAGCCACTATTGACACCCGCATAGACATCGATGTTTTACACTTGTTGAAGGGCCTCGGGTTTGATAAGGCTCACTGGCAGATTGACGCTGTGTGGAGTGAGGAGTGGCCAGTAGCTGCTTGGGCTCGCGAATACTACCTCCCAAGACTCGTGAAGCTTGCCCGCTGGGTAGCATCAAGAGTCAAGGAGAGGCTCTACAGGGTAATCCCCTTCCACGGCATAGTATCAGCACTATACAAT
>JALTZF010000023.1 GCA_027046265.1 Pyrodictiaceae archaeon | reverse complement strand
GCTTGTTCTACAGCCTTGCCTGTGAGGGGTGCATGCCTCATGCTCTCCCTGATGGCTTCGACGCCCTCCACAACCCTTTCTACATCGCTGCTAGGCCTGTTCTTTAGGGTCTTTACAATCTTCCAGAGGGCTTCAAGGATGCTGAGTTCGCTATAGTAGAGCTCGTAGCTTGTAAGCCTTGGCAGTACAGCCATGACTCTTGGGCTAGTCTCAAAGCCTAGTACTGGTAAGAGGAAGGAGGTGTCAAGGAGTAAGCGTGAGCCTCTCTTGTTCACGCTCGCTCTCCTCCTCAACCTCCTCAGCGTCTATGTAGCCTATCTTCCTACCATGAAGCGCTAACCACAAGGCATCGCGTACAGGCTCGATGACAATCCTATCACCCTCAGCTCTAACCCTAACCCTCTGCCCCTCAACGAGCCCTACAGCCTCAGCCACAGCTTTCGGTATAACTATAACCCTCTTCCTTCCAACCCTTGTCTCAACAGTTACACCCAAAACAATACACCCAACCATTTAGAAGGAACTCAACTCACAGTAATAGATTTAACCCTCCAGTATCCCTAGCCCTTTGAAGAACTCTGCCCCGTATCTCTTCGGTCTCCTTCTCAAAACTCTTCCAGCCTTAGCGTTCAAGTACCAGGGTCGTAGACAAGATTCTGCTGGGTATCGCGTTAAGTAGCTATTCTTTCTAGAGGGAGGATTCGGCCTCGGCTGCTTTAATCCTAACAAGCTTCTTATACTTCTCTAGCTCTTTGGGCCCTATTATGTGGAGTTCTACTGGTATATAGGGCGGTATCCCGCTCTTCTCCATTTCCTCTATGATTTTCTCGTGGAGGCCTACTGCCTCCTTGAGGCTGGGCTCTCTAGGCAAGACAATGACTACATCTATGTCACTGACAACTGTTAGTCTGTCCTCAGCAGCGCCACCAGCCAAGTAGACTTCTGCACCGGGAGCAACCCTGGCTATTATGCTTGCCAGCCTGGCTACGTGCCTCCTCCAGTTCTGGAGCCTACGGAGAGGAGTGAGCGCGTTCTTCAAGCCTCTCCACCAAACACTCTTTTCTCAATACTCTGGAGCAGCTCTACAAGGCGTTCAGCAGCCTCAACGAGCTTCTCTGCTTGTTCAATACTGTATTCCAGAGCCCCATAGACTGCACGGGTATGAGCCTCTTCTAGCTCAGCTAGAATCCTCCTATTAGCCCTAACATAGTCCTCGACTGTCTGGGCTTCATCACTAAACCCTGCTTGCCTTAGCAGTACCACGAGAGCCCCCATCAGCGCCCTCAGCCCATGACCTCGCCACTCTTCGCCAGAAACACGGTAGAGAACACTCTTAAGATAGAGCTGGGCAGCATAATAAGCGTTTAGAGCTGCTAGATCCGCATCGCCACGGGCCGCTAATTCCCTCGCGAGGCGAAGCATAGAGAGAGCACGCCTACGCAGTAGTGCAGCATACTCACCACTCAAACCCTACTGGCCTCCCCGCCAAGCTCCTACTAATTCCCGTATAAGCCTTGCACCTCTAATCTAACATTTCCCCCAGCGATCATATTGAAGGCCCGCTCTCTACTTATATGTGGTGTCTTCTAAGACGAGGGGCTTTGGCGAGAGCTTTGCCCTTATACTTGTCTCAGCTAGCCTAGTTCTGCTAGTTCTATACATGCTACAGCCTAGTGTATGGTGGGGAATGCTATTGTCTTTGCTGTGTTTTCCTTGTTTGTTCTTGGGTTAAACTAATAGCTGTTCCTTTCTGCTTAGATGTTGTAGGCTTGGGTTTGCTGGGTGTTGGGCTGCTTTGGAGTGGCTTGTAGGGCTTGTAGTAGAGGCTTCTGGGGGTAGTAGTGTTCTTGCTGCGTTCTATTCTTCTCTCGTAGCTGCATTACTTACTAGTGTTGGTGCACTACTCATAGCCTTCGTGAAGAAGCCTAGGGACATGGAGTCTAGCTCTGTTATCCTTGACGTGGGGATGGGTTTTAGTAGTGGTGTAATGGTTGTTGCGAGCTTTACTAGCCTATTACTGCCCGCTATAGAGGTTGGAGGCGTCTATAGGGCCCTCCTGGGCTTCATCTCAGGAGCACTCGCTGTCTACGGCTTGAATAGGGTTATACCACATGAGCACTTCATAAAGGGCTACGAGGGCCCTGGATGGGGTCTACGCAAGCTACGCTCAGCATGGCTTGTCGCACTCGCCATCCTGATCCACAACCTCCCAGAAGGCCTGTCTATTGGCGCCTCTACAGTATACGATGTACGTGAGGGTGTTATTATGGGTGTTGCAATAGGCTTACAAGACCTCCCAGAAGGCCTCGCTGTCTCCTTGCCAGTAGCTATTGCTTCTGGTAGTAAGATGCTAGGCTTTCTTGTAGGCGTAGTAAGCGGATTGAGCGAGGTCGTAACAGCAGTACTAGCCTCAATTCTAGGTGCTAGTAGTGCCTACCTCCTACCCTACATACTAGGCTTCGGGGCTGGCGCAATGATGTATGTTGTAAGCCACGAGGCCCTGCCAGAGAGCCACCGTACAGGGCATGAGGGGAAGGCTACTCTAGGCTTCTTCCTAGGCTTCCTAGTAATGATATACCTTGACACCACCCTGGCAAGCTAGCCTCTCTCGAGACAGTCTATGAGTATACCAGAAAAGAGCCCTAGATGCCCCCTCTAAGTAGGGTAGTACTAGCTTGGCTAGACACGGCAGCCAAGGCCGCGTCGTCTATACTCTTGGCCACTCTTCTCGAAGTATAGGAGAGTTTCTCGGGCTCCTCAAAGCCCATGGTGTTGACGTGGTTGTTGATGTTCGTAGATGGCCTAGTAGTAGGAGGTTCCCCTGGTTTAACAAGAGCGAGCTTGAGAGAGTACTAGACGAGCATGGCATAGGTTATATATGGCTTGGCGGGCCCCTAGGCGGGTATAGGCGTTTTGGAGTAGACGTAGAGGATACTGGCGGAGCTTCATGCTTTGAGTCAGAGGGCTTCCGAGCCTACGCACTATACGTCACAACTAGTAGCAAGGCTTGGAGCGCCATAAAGGAGCTAGAGAGGCTTGCAAGAGAGAAGACTGTGGCTATAATCTGTAGGGAGAGGTTGCCCTGGAGGTGTCACCGCAAGATAATATCTGACATCCTTGTCCTTCACGGCTTCCAGGTAGTACACATAATTAGTAGTGATAGGAGAGTCCTCCATAAGCCTTCAAAGTGCGCAAAAATACTAGGTGATGGGAGGATAGTATACGAATGATACTAGTATAATGTTAGGAGGGTAGAGTATTAGGTAATGCGTGTAACACCACAATGTTATGGAGTTTATTTAGGGGGGCTTGAAGACTTCTTCTATATTGTATAGTGTGTAGAGGCCAGCAGCAATTAGGGCTAAAGCCTGCATGTATACAGTGATTGTTGACGAGGATGCTCTAACAATTTTTTGAAGGAACTGGCCACTACTACCCAACGCTATGTATGGTAGTGTGTAGCCTAGCGAGAATGAGAAGCCTGCCAGTACTACTGTGTGTGGAGCGTGTGGGATTATGGCTAAGAGCACCATTAAGAATGGCAGGCTACACTGTAGCCCTAGTAGTGGTATAAGCTTCTCTGCAACAGGCAAGTCTAAGAGGACTAGTTCTTTACGCTTTAAAGTTACGAGCCCCCACGAGACGAGTACTGTTGCTAGTAGTGAGACTGCTAGACCGTAAATGTTGACGATTGGCAGTTTTGCCCCAGCCACATATGCTAGTACTAGTATTGACCCTGCTAGGAGTATGACGGAGAATAGTGTGAGCCACTTATACGCAATACTCTTCGCGTCAAAGCCTCTGCCACGCCTTGAATCCATGGCTGCATAGGCTGCTAATAGGGGGAGTGAGCAGGGAGAAAATGCTGCTAGTAACCCTAGAACATAGCCTTGGAGTGTAGCGCCAAGCAATGCTTTTGGCGTCATAGTGGAGGCTACTTCTCTGGGTAGAGAGGTGAACCCGCCATAGCCCCGGGCAACTCCCTCCCACTCACCTCTAAGCCCCTTCTCCACAAACTCTACAAGATACTTGTACTGGTCTCCTACACCAAAAGTGCTTGTATGCCTTGCAACAAGCTCCCCATCCTTAAGCAAGATAAAAGTTGGAGTACCTGTCACACGGAACATAGAGAGTACTTGGAGTGTCTTAGAAGCACTATCCTCCAGCATCTGCGTAATATCAACCTTGACTACAAGCACTCCAGTTTTCTCGGTAGCTAACTTCAGGACAGCAGGCTCAACCTTTTTGCAGCCCGGACAGAATTCCTGACTAAAGTATAGTAGTACAACGCCTTTCCTGCCCGTATACTCTAGCAACTCTTCCGGCTTATCTACAACAAGTATGTGTGCATAACTAGATTCAAGCTTGAGGCGCTCACTAACATATAGTGCCAGGTGTAAGCTAAGGAATATAGCCCACAGTATAAGTGCTACTCCAACAACTACCTTCAGATTACTATGCCTCTTCTTCCTTAGCCCAATACGGACTCTCTTACCTTTAACCTCCAAACCTACCCCCTGCTCTCTCCTCTTAGAGGAGCATCAACATCGATGAGAAACACCCTCTTTTCCCCACTCACAAATTTTAGTTCAAGTCTTACAACTCCATCCTCTATAATACGCTGAACTATATGAGGAGGAGCCATGACCATTACGTGGTAGCCTCCAGGCTTTAAGCCCAGAGAAGACTTAGGGTCCAAGCATACCCTATCTACAGGCCTCATCACATGCCTCCCATTAGTCTGCTCAGACTTATGAAGCTCAGCTCGTGCACCCTCTACATTCTCGAGCAAGGATACTTCTACAAGGCAGAGTGTAGAGTCAAGGTTATTGCGTATATCCATGAACACACCTATGGAAAACCCTGTACTAACAGCATAAGCTCCTTTCACCTCTACTGGAGGCCTATTCCAGTAATAGTAGTATACAAGAATAGAGAGTATAACAGCCAGTGAAAGCACTCCAAAGACCATAAGCCTACTCATTACTCTCATAGACTACACTCCCCCACCCAGGCCTTCATGAGTCCTTAGAAGCCGCTCAACTTCTTGCACTATGGCTTCTGCAACACGGTAAGGACTAGCCCACCCATCACTTGTGGGCGTAATAACTGTCTCCACCTTGCCGTCAACCACAAGCATGAATCCTGCCCAATGATCTACAAGTCTTGTATCATTATGCTTTACCACGCTAATCCTATAAGCATCAAATATCTCCTTCTGCTTACTCACAGTGTCAAGTACCCAAACCCACTTCATCCCTTGCTTAAGGTATTTGCCCGCCTTAGCCTCCATGTAGGCTTTAGCCATTCCTAGATCCTCATCCCACGGGTCAACACCTATAGTAACAAATACAACTTTATCATCTAGCTTTTTCTCTCTTAGAAGCTCGTAGGCTGCAAGCATGATCTCAGTCTCCCAATGACATATATCTGGGCATCTCACATACTGTGCAGTAACAATGTTTATATACCCACTTATAGGCAGCTTAACGAGCCCACTGGTCGAGTTGACATTATCGAGTACTGGTATAGTGAAGTTGGGGTGATAGAGGGCATAGTACTGTGTAGACTGGATCTGCTGTTTCTCCTCGGCCATCCGAGGTATTATCACTTCTCCAAATAAGTAGGCGACTCCTATAGAGACTACAAAGCCTAGGACTACAGCCAATAAGAAT
>JALTZF010000022.1 GCA_027046265.1 Pyrodictiaceae archaeon | reverse complement strand
GCTCGGGCCCCTGGGCTAAGCCACAGAGGCGGCCGGCCACCCCGAGGGACAGACCCCCCGGGCCCGGAGGAGGGAAGACCCCTCCCTCCTACAGCCCACAACCCTCGAGGAGCCAAGCCCTACAGCCGCCAAGAAAGCTCCAAGGACCCAAGGAGAGGCCGCGACCACAGGCAGAGCACACCTCGCCACCCACAAAGAGCCCCTCGCAGCGCTGTGGGGGCAACGTACCCCCAGAGGGCCTAAGGGGCAAGCCCTGCTAGCCCCCTGAAATATTTGAATTGACTTTTTGTTTATGAGCTATTTGGAGCCAACCTCTCCCCCGAGAGGTTGGCTCCTTGCTTGGGATATTGTTTAAATTATGTATCTTTGGTTTATGGGGGCTTTGCGGGCCTACCCCCTCCTCCAGGGGTACGTTACCCCCACAGCGTGCTCGGGGACTCCTTGCGGGTAGCGGGGCGTGCTCTGCCTGCGGCCGGGCCCTCCTGAGCCCTTGGAGCTTTCTTGGCGGCTCGGGCCCGGCCCCTCTCGGGTTGCAGGCTGCGGGGGGAGGGCTCCCTCCTGAGGATCCTCGGGGCCCGTCCCTCCCGCGCGGGTGAACCTCTGTGGCTTAGCCCAGGGGCCCGAGCAGGCCTCCAGTAAACTATTGGGTTTTGAGAATTATGTTTTAAGGGTTAGGGGTTTTGGGCTGTTGTGTGTCTTATTGTTGGATGTGTTAAAAACGTGTACACGGTAGTGTATTTTAGGCTTCTATTTTTGGTAGGTATGAGAGGTCTATGTGTTCTGGTTCTGTGTCTATAAGCTTGTTTTCTAGGAAGTCTTGGTATCCTTTAAGGTCTAATAGGCCGTGGCCACTTAGGTTGAATAGTATTATCATTTTCTCCTTTCTCTTTTTGGCTTGTACTGCTAGGTCTACTACTGCTTTTACTGCATGTGCGCTCTCTGGTGCTGGTACGAAGCCTTCTGATTCTGCAAAGAGCTGTGCCGCTTGGAAGACTTCTGTCTGCCTGTATGCTACTGGCTTTACGATCCCGTGTTTTACTAGTATGCTCAGTGATGGTGCTACTCCATGGTATCTAAGGCCTCCAGCGTGTATTGGTGGTGGCATGTACTTGTGCCCAAGAGTGTGCATTTTGAGGAGTGGTGTGAGCCCAGCAGTATCGCCGTGGTCGTAGGTGTATACTCCACGAGTCATAGAAGGTGCTGCTTTTGGCTCTACTGCTATTACTTCAGCGTCGAGTTTTCCTCTTAGCTTCTCTCGTATGAAGGGGTATGTTAGCCCTGCAAAGTTGCTTCCTCCGCCGACGCAGCCTACGAGGTGTGTTGGTGGTTCCTCGCCGAGTAGCTCGAGTTGTTTCATTGCTTCTAGCCCTATGACTGTTTGGTGCATCAGCACAGAGTTTAGTACTGAGCCAAGCGAGTACTTAGCGTTGGGGCTTGTCAGCGCGTCTTCGATGGCTTCACTAATCGCTATGCCTAAGCTCCCACTATTGTCTGGATCCTCCTCCAGTATCTTCCTACCAATACTTGTGAGCTTGCTAGGGCTGGGTACTACTTCGGCGCCATAGAGCTGCATGAGTATCCTACGGTAGGGCTTCTGCTCGTAGCTAACACGGACCATGAAGACTCTGACTTTTACCTGGAAAAGAGCGCCAGCAAGAGCTAGAGCGCTGCCCCATTGCCCGGCCCCAGTCTCTGTGGTAAGCCTCTCAATGCCCTCACGTGAAGCCATGTATGCCTGTGCGAGAGCAGTATTGACCTTGTGACTACCCGTCGGCGTGACTCCCTCATACTTGTAGTATATTCTTGCTGGTGTCCCCAGCCTCTCTTCGAGCCTCCGTGCTCTTAGTAAGGGTGTAGGCCTGCCAAGCTCAAGGTAGGCTTGACGTACAGGTTCTGGTATGTCCACTGTTCTTGCTGTTGTGAACTCCTGTCTTACAAGCTCGCGGGGGAAGAGAGCTTCGAACTCCTCTGGCTTAACAATAGAGCCATCAAGCTTTCTTGGCGGAGGAAGGGGTTCAGGAAGATCGGGTACAATATTATACCATTGTTGAGGTACTATATCCTCTATTTGTGGTGCACGGAGTTTTATGTGTTTTAATTCCATTGGCGCAAAGGTTTCACCAGTAACACACCAGCTAACTTGTGGAAGTATAAAAATTTGACTGTACATATAGAATAATGTATAATAGTGTTGAATAAGGAGATGCTATGACGTTCTTTCCCTATTTTCCATGTATGATCTTCATTAAGCTGCTTACTTGGCTATAGTAAGTTGGTGGGTCTACTTCGTGTATGAAACCTTTACCAACGTCGACAACCATTATTGTGTCTAGGGTTAATTGTGCTAAGCTATCTAGGTCTATTCTCTCGCCATAGTACTCTTCTACATGCTTCTTGAGTTCAAGTAGTTCAGTTACACTACGCTCTTCTGGCGGCTTGAGTAGTGGGGGTGGTATAGGAGCAAGAAATGATGGTGGAACAGCTACCGATATTTGGTCCGCATAGACTTTGTATCTGGCCAGCTTAGCTATTATTCTTGCGGTCAAGTAGCCTAGGGGGTCTAGAGCTTTGCTGGGTGGAATGTAGCCTGTCTCTACTTCGACAATAAGTTTCTGGCCCTGCTTAACTGCATATATGTCGCAAATAGTTTTATTGTCAATAACATGTTCTACGTCAATATACTCATACCCTTTCTTTGCAAGATATCCAGCTACTACGATCTCTAAAACGCTATGGTTAGTTTTCACCTTACCATTAATATATAGTCTAGTGAGCTTGTAGATAAGATGCTCAATCGAGTTAAAGGCTCCTGTCCGAGAAGCAGCTACTACAATGTCGTGGTGGAATTGCTCTATAGCACGCTGACTAGGCGCCATAGCACTCCCTCTTGCCCCGATCCAAGGTGTTTCATGGTATTACTTACTTGGAGTAAACCACCATGAGCACTCTAGTGGGGATATAGCCCATACAAGCTACTCTATCATGGCTGAGAACATTGTGGTAATACTCTAGTCTGGTGTCTAGATAGAGCTAATACCGTCCCTAGCAGGGATACTGTGTGGTGAACCCTATGGAGGTGCTCGCCTCAGGTAGTAGTCCTAGAGTATTCTTCGTCAAGGTGTCTAAAGGCGAGAAAGCTCTTGAAGCAGTTTCCAGGGCAGCAGAAAAGACTGGGATAGTACTTGGTGTTGTTAGCGCTATAGGCGGTTTTTCTGAGGCGGCGATAGGGGTCTTCCGCGCGGCTGATACCACCTACGAGGCAAAAAAGGTTGTAGCCCAGCCTGGCAAGGTGCTCGAGGTGGTATCGTTCTCTGGCAATGTACTATGTACTGGTGAAGGGTGCAAGCCTCACATACACGTGGTACTCGCTAGGGGTCACAGCGAGATTTATGCTGGCCACTTAATAGATGCTACTGTGGATCCTTTCCTTGAACTCTTCATAATTGAAGCCCCCGTCGACGCTAGGGAAGCCGTTAAGGCTCTTGAGGCTAGGCTAAAGCTTAGGCCGCGGATAGAAACTGTCTAAGAGCCTACTACGCAAAAAGAGAATGTGTTCAAAGAAGGGGTTAGGGAAAAAGATTCATGTTTATTCTCAACCATACTTTCCTATGACTTTGACGCTTATTGGCTCAATGTACGGCCTTTCATTGCTTGTAAGTCTCACATAGCCAGTCACTTCTACTATGAGTTTGCCAGCATCACGTATTGGGTCACCAGGCATTGGGGCGCCAATAGCGGCAACGTATACCTGGTAGCCCTTGCTCTCGAGTACCCAGTCGCTCCTAGTTACTGGTGGTGCTCCTAGGTCTTCGCCAGCTTTCCATCCCATGAATACACCTGTAACCCTTACTAGCTTGCCGGCATATTCTTTAGGGTTTTCAACTATGTCTCTTACCGTGGTCTCTACAAGTTCTGGTACTGCTGCCACAGTTTCCAGGGTCTCCAGGTTGAATGCTTTAACTTCAGGAGTCATCGATGGTGCTATGCTATAGCCGTAATCTCCGATATATGCAGCTCTCCAAGCGTTCAAGTGTTCGACAAACCCTCTGGCCTCCAGTTTTCCAGCCTCAATGTCGACGTGGACTACGAGTATGCCACTAGACCTTACCCCTGCAGCGTACCCGTTTACGGGTAGGAGCACTAGGCTCCTCTCGGGATAATACACGAATGCCCTATGCCCAGTTTCTGGGTCAAGCACAGGTGTCCAGCTATGGGTTGTGCCTAGCACCTTGCTTACGTAGAGCCTTGAGACTGGTACTGGCTTTATGCCGTCCTCTAGGTGGTATAGTGTAATCCTAACAGAGCCCTCCTCAGTGCCCACGCCGAGTAGTGTATCGTTAGTTATTGGGTGTATGTACTCGTCAAATCCTGGGGCTTCAAGGAATCCTAGCACCTTTGGGTTTGCTGGGTCACTAAGGTCTATCGTGAATAATGGGTCTATCTGCCTAAAAGTCACGAGGTACAGTATTGGCCCGAGGAACCTTACTGCGTGGATATTCTCGCGTAGCGCGACTCCTCTGAGCTCACCTATCATGGAGAGGTCTGTGGTATTAAGCGTGTACACGTCAACGCTTAGCCCCTCTTTTGTAAAGCTTGTAACAACTACTCTCAGTACGCCTTCGTATTCGTCTAACTGCCATTGCTTCCTAATAGTTCCGGGCAGCGTGGTTTTTGCATCAACAACTATTCTTCCATTCTTAATGCGTAGTTTTAGTATAGTAGTATTCCAGCCCTCGATTCTTGGTAGTATTGCTGAGAGTTCCCTACGTAGAGTATTTATGGTAATGTTCTCGCCGATGCTTTCACGGAGCTTCTCGGTGCTCGGCACAGCCACGTATATGTTCCCCGTGGCTGACACGTAGAGTGCACGGGGCCTAACACCTACAAGTGTTAGACTAGTCTCTGTCCAGGATGAGACGTCTATCGCGTAGACTGTTGTTGCTGCTTGTTCAACGCTTACGAGTACAGCTTCATCAGTAGTTGTTGTAGCTGGTTTTTGCGGCTCCTTGTACAGTATGACTACTGGTGGGCCAGAATACTGCTCAGTGACAACAATCATAGTCTCATTGAAGAGTCTTGCATCATAGAATGCACCGCTTAGCACGAGCATGCCTTCAACGTTGAGATTCTTGTCTAGTCCAACAACAATAGTTCTGGGTGGGAGGATAAAGGGTCTAACACGGTCTACTGCTAAGACTACAATACCATCACTCTTTGATAGTATACCTCTCACATATACATTGTGCTCGACTTCAGCTATGACTTGCTCTCCAGTCTTACTACGGACGACGACCTCTTCTCTCCCCATCCACTCCTCTACAATCTTCTCAACATTAATACCCCCTACTTGTTGCAACTCCTCTGGAGGCCATGCCTTGTAGACATTCAAGGAGGGGCCCGAGGCGACGAATAGGTGGGTTCCATTGTTTTCAACTATGTCGGGCTCGTCAATTCCTAGAACTTGTACATTAGTAGTACTATATGGTAGGCCTGGAGCTGGCACCGTTCTTAGAGTAGAAGCAACTGCAACCTGTTCTAATGTAGTAGCAGTTAGTGTAGCAGCTAGCGGAGTAACTGTCGGTACTGTGATGTATTTTCTAGGCCCAGTATACTCGTAGCCTAGTATAAGGCTTACAGCCTCTGTAGGCTTGATGAGATAGCCATACCCTGTCCAGTATAGCTCTATATTGGAGAGGTTGGTGGGAGTAGTAGTGATTGTGTAGTTCTCTGAGCCAATGTATACAGTCACTGTTTTAGGTTCATACTTGTATACTGTTATGGTT
>JALTZF010000021.1 GCA_027046265.1 Pyrodictiaceae archaeon | reverse complement strand
AGGGGATACTAGTGTTGAGCCAGTATTCGGAGCCCCCGCGAGACACTAGGGCTTGGATCCTCAATGCTAGCGGGAGAGTAGTATTAGGCTTAGCGTGAACGTCAAACCCTTCAAACTCCAGTACTACAATATCCCCATACGTGTGCACAGTAGCCTCAACAACCCTGGCCCCACGCCTAGCAGACACGCCTGGCGGCAGAGACTCAAGCCAAGCAGAAATGCTCTCAACATCTACTGGCTCCCTTACACGTAGCTCTGCCCGGATACTAGCACCAATCATGTCGGGGTACCCGATGCCACTACCCCAACCAGCATAAGCTAGCTCGAACACCTCCTCCCCAGGGTCATGCACTTTTACTAGTATGGTCTTGTTAAGGGTCACATTATACCTAGCACCATTATAGATTAGCTCTGCTACTATGCGTAGCGTAGCATTGTACGACCCTGGCTTAATACTAGCATCAACGTCTACTCCATCAAAGACAAGGGTGGCCGTTGACCCAGGAGCAACAGCTTGGGCTGAAGAATAGATCTTCTCTGGACTAAACCCCTCGGGAAGGGTGAGTTCTGCAGTAAGACTTGAAACCTGGGCTAGGCCACGGTTAACAAGCTTTACGACAAGGGCTTCATCAGCTGAGCCAGGATAGACATGGCCGTTACTCCAGTATACTGCTACAACATGTAGAGGGTCTTCGGGCTCGCGGAGGCTTATAGTGAAAACGTACTCGTCCTCTGACCAGAACTCCGCGCCGTTGACACTGCCGTGAAATAGTAGTCTAAGCTTGATACGCAGCTCGCTATCCTCAATCACTGCTAGGCGTGGAGATTCAAGAGCCAGTGCTGACCCGTAGTCTATTACTGTGTTACTATAGGTGAAGCCTACTCTGCTCCCATTGCCGAAGAAGCCTCCCTGCTCTATGCTGAACCACGCGTAGACGCTATCTATGACAGTGCCGGGCTGCATATTGGAGAGAATAACGTAGATGCTCTGGCCTGAAGAGCCCCTGATGGATGCCTCGCCTGGGGCAAGGCCATAGTCTACAAGTTTTAACACAACACGCGGGGGAGGAGCTATCGTGAATGTGAAGTAGTCGATGCGTGTGCCAGTATAGTCCACCCCGTCTACCGATAGTGAAGCATCTACACTATACGACGCAGTGTAGGCTCCAGGGCTTGCTGAAGGGCTAATACTAAGGCCTGGTATGCGGAGCACTGTGCTTGAGCCTGATGGTATGAAGGGCAGATCCACATAGACCACGCTAGGCGATATGGTGTCCTCGGGGAATTCTACTCTAAGCCTCCCACCCGAGATATCCGCTTCACCCTTATTCTCGACTAGAAGAGCCAAGGTTACTCCTTGAGATCCAGGGTAGCCTGCTGGCTCCCAATAAGCATCAACAACTACTAGGCCTGGTGGGGGCAGAGAATTGACTGTTGCTTGTAGGTAGAGCTTCTCCTCGCCTTGTAGGCTGGGAGCAATGTAGCGGACTCCTAGGGTGAAGGTGTAGACTCCGGGACTAGTACTACTCAACACCTTTAAGTCGTACTCTACGCTAAGCACAGTACCATTAACAATAGTAGTGTTCCCTGGGCCTGCTGCAGAGATCTCAGGGGGTTTACAGGGAGGCTCACCAGGGGCTAGGTTGAAGCCTTCGGGTAACGTGATACAAACGGTAACCTGGTCTAGTGGAGTAGAGCCAGTATACTCTATTGAGACTGTGAGGACAGCATTTGAGCCAGGGTACACTGGGCCTCCACTGCGGGACACAAAGCTGTACGATACTATGTTAAACAAGCCGCCTGGAGTAGCCATAGCAGCAGGATGCATCATGCCTAGTAGTGAGAGTAGCAGAAGTGCCAGAACCGCTACTGGTTTACTCTGCATGCTTGCAGCCCATGAGTAATGGCGGTGTTAGACAACTATTTAACTTATCGCTTACCGATACATTCCAAAGCATTCCTACAAAAATGGGGAGAAGTAAGCCTAAGAAGAAAGCATAGGGTTCAAGTATTTGCCCAGCTAGAAGACTAGGGGCACAAAACCCTTACCTACAAATTCTGCTATCATCTCTCCTACAGGGCCAGTCTTAACGCCTCTAGCAGACAAGTCTTGTAGGTAGCCACCTGCCTCTGCTACGCGGACACACGCCGTGGGCTCCTTACCCATATTCTTAAGCTCTTCTATGAGTGCTAGAATGTCATTGTCACCTTCAGCTATAGACTTCTCAATAGGACCAAAGAAGACTACTTCTACATCGTCAGCCCACTTGTTCTTCAATGCTGCAATAGCCCATCTAAGCCCTAGAAGAGACTTCTCTTTCTCAGAAGTAGACACAATGACTAGGAATTTACTCATAGCTAAACCACCTTCCAGGATACCTTGGACAAGTACATAGTAATAAAGTTGTAGTCGTAGAAGAAGATGGCTACATGGGGTAAGGGCAAGACTTATCTTAGCCCGCACAAGAGCTATCACGATGAAAACTGTGTAGTCCTCCAACTGGGTTCAACAATATGTGTCCACGAAAGCCTGAAGCTAGACACTTTTATTGTATGATAATTAAGCTAAGAACAAGGTGTCTAGGCTACGGTGTCAAGACGTGAGCCATGATGTATTACCTGGAGATGCTAGGGTTGTCTTTGAGGTAATACGTGGGCGTAGGTGTATCCGAGAATTCATAGACAAAGAGGTTCCCAGTGAGTATTTGAGGGTTATAGTTGAAGCTGGCTTATGGGCTCCTAGTGGGAGTAATCTTCAGCCAAGAGAGTTTATCCTCGTTAGGGACAAGAACCTGCTTAGGGCAGTAAAGCTCGTATCGCCAGGCCTATACGGGAACCCTTCTGCCCTACTCATAATATGCTACAACAAGAATACTGCAAGGAAGGGAGGAAGACTGGGAGAAACAATGGCCTTGTTGGATGCGGCATTGTCTGCACAGAACATTATGCTGATGGCTTATGCTCTCGGCGTAGGCTCTTGCCCAGTGATGTCGTTTAATAAAATGGCAGTAAAGGAGATACTCGACATACCAGACTATGTGGAGCCTGTGCTCATGATAAGCCTTGGCTACCCCAAGTCGTGGCCTAAGCCCCCTAGGAGGAAGAGTGTTGAGGAGGTGCTCCACGTAGATGGGTATGGGAGGAGAGCAAGGTAGGAGCCTCTTATGGAGCCCGTATTTTGAGTTGCTAGCATTCCTTGTGACTAGTGCTAGGGGCCTAGTGGATGAGCCCCAAGTATATGGTCCCTTAAGATTGCTGGATGCAGCGGTAAAGCTTATTGATATAATGGAGAAGGAGGGAATAGTAACAAGTGAACTCAAAGAATTGAGGAGACTAATACTTGAAAAGTCTAACCTTGTGATGGTTGACGAGAGAGCATTCATAGACTTCTTAGATGAGTTGTCGAAGAAGATAGCAGAGATAATAAAGAAGGATCTAGAGAATGTGCAGACTAGGCAGGAACCTAGCTAGGTTTTTTCCTAGGTCTTATACTCTATGAACATTCTTGTTATAAACTCCTGTAACAATAGTAGTATATTGCAGAAAAGCTTTTGGAGGCGTTTAATTTGTCTAGTCTTGTTGAAAAAATACGGAGTGCATCTATTCTCGAGAAAAACTATGCCGAGAGACTTAGGGAGCTTTCGAAAAAGCTCAGACACCCAGTCCTTAGGGGTCTATTCTACGCAGTGGCGTATGACAGTGAGAAGCATGCAATGCTCTATGAGGTGCTAGGAGAGCTTCTCTCAGCTACACAGCCTATGATTAGTGAGGAAGACCTAGAATTCATTATTGAGAGAGTAGAAGAGCACATAAGGCTAGAGTCTGAGATGATAGAGTCTACACGTAAACTCTTAGAAGAGACTGGTGATCCTAGGCTAAAACTAGTCTTGTCAGCCATACTAGACGACGAGATTAAGCACCACAGACTACTTGTAGACATAAGAGACAAGATAGCGAGAAAGGAGACGTTTACTGAGGAAGACTTCTGGAATATGGTGTGGAAGGATAGCCCATACCATGGCGCCCCCGGAGGATAAGGGGACAGTGCACGCAGGCCTCGTCTCCTTATTAGTTGAGTACTCATAGAGTGTAGCTGGTGTTGTCTGCCATGGGTGTCCCAGTCGTAGTTGTTGGATTTGGTAATGTTGGGCGTGCACTCGTCCTAGAGCTTGTCGAGGGCCCGTACTCTAGGCTCTTTGACCTTGTTGGTGTAGTGTCTTCGAGGGGTGCAGTAGTAATCTGTGATGAGGATGGGCTGCAAGAGGTCGTCTCATTGGCTAAGAAGGGTGAGAAGCTCGATAAGCATAGAGGCTTCTCTGATGGCGTGGGGGCTGTTGAAGCTGCCTCAGAGGCGGGGGCTGAACTAGCTTTCATAGCTATACCCCCGAGCTACCATACGGGTGAGCCTAACCGCTCAATATACTATGGCCTTGCAGGCAAGGGTGTCTCTATAGTGACTGCCGACAAGACTGTTCTAGCACACGAGTACGACAAGTTCAAGAAGTTCATAGCTGAGAAGGGCTTGTTCCTAGGCTACCGAGCCACGGTGGCTGCGGGGACACCAGTACTAGATGTTGCGCGTGGGCTACGGGGTAGGCAGATAAGGAGGGTTAGAGCAGTGCTGAACGCTACTACTAACTACATACTCACACTCGTGGAGAAAGGTATGAGCTATAGTGAGGCCGTAGAGAAAGCCATAAAGGAGCAGCTAGCAGAGCCCGACCCAACAATAGACACTCACGGCTACGATCCAGCAGCCAAGATAGCTATAACAGTCTCAGAACTAGGCTACACAACCTCCATAAGAGACGTGGAGAGACTGCCCCTAGACACAATAAACGAGGAAGACGTACGCAAAGCCCTCAGGGAAGGGTATAGGTATAAGTACGTGGCAGAGGCTGATCTTGAAGAGAAGAAGCTAATAGTCCACCCAGTAAAACTCAAAGAAACAGACAGACTTGCAAGAGCCTCTGGAATAACTAACATTGTAGAATTCATACTTGAAGACAGCCCAGTCATAGTAGAGGGCCCTGCTGGGCCCGCATGGAGAACAGCAAAAGTCATGATAACTGATGCACTTGAATACATCGACTCCAGGACGCCCCCAGAGAAAGCTTAGAACATGAAACCCCGGAAGGGCCAGGCTTCTTTCTCCTTTTATAAAAGACGTACCATCTAGGGTTGCTTGGATAGCTCGAGGAGAGCTAATAGCCTCAGTACGTATAATCCTCCTAAGAGGAGTGAGAAGCCTATAAAGGCTGAGACTACTCCTGGCTTCACTGAGCCACTATCAAGGATAGCTGCTGTGAATACAAAGAATAGGACGGAGAGTATAATGAGGAATAGGCCAACACTTAAGTATAATCTTCTGTAAGGGCTACCAGGCATGGAATCCACCCTAGAGCCCTACTGTTTATTCATGTATATCCAGTACTTATACTTGTATTTATACTTGAAAATGTTTGTGGGGCGTGAGTGCTAGAAGACACGCATAGGAGAAGGCAGGAGTAGGGAGTGGATAAACAATCTATTAGGGGGCCTGCAGGGTATAGCATGATAGATGTTTTGATCCCTAATTCTTTCTCCCTAGGGGTAGTTGAATTAATAGCCAATGATCATGGTTTGCCCCTCACATAACTCTAAGCGTGGAGCCTAGTGGTGGTGTGTTAGTGTTAGTGTAGGCTTCATATAATTCATTTATGTCGGCATTATCGTTATTATTGCAATACCTAGTCTTCAACTGGCATGCATCAATACTGCTTCTAGGACTCGTGCCCGTAAAGCCTCTCTACAAGCTCTAGTACATGCTTAGCTGCCTCCCTACCGACGTTGACGGTGGTTATCTTTGGCCATTTACTGCCTGGATCAACGGTAT
>JALTZF010000020.1 GCA_027046265.1 Pyrodictiaceae archaeon | reverse complement strand
ATCCTGAACAACCCACTCATCACCCGTAAGCTCCAACGCCTCAACGTCGCCTGGTGCACCTGGCACGAGCCATAACTCGGCGCTACTTCGTGCAGTGTAAGTGTTTAGGAATAGCGCCTCGCCGCCAAGGAGACGGCGTTTTAGTGCTGCTCCTAGGCCGCCAGTGCTAGTCTTTATGTCTACATCTCCACGGATTAGCATCATTGCTCCAGGCTCTGCAGTTATACTCTCTCCAGGCTCAAGAACAACTCTGAGGAGGGTATATGCTGGAGAGTACTCTTTACTCCACTCCAAGGAGTTTCCACCCTCCAATCATAGAGTTGAAGGTTGTCTAGATCCTAGCGTCAGAGACTACAATTTATACTTGTGTGATTTGAGAGTAATTAAGTAGTATTGCTAGTATTCACTACATGTTGTGTGTAAAGTGTGGGTAAGGGATATAATGGATTTCAACAATAAAAAGGGCTAATGGTGCAGCCTAGCCCTTGAGTAGCCATTGTGATAGCCATATTACCCTGGGGATAAGAGTATTTGACAAACTGCTACCAAAAGGACTGCCCAGAAGGAGTCTTGCCATATTAGCTGGTGAAGGTGGTACTGGGAAGAGCCTCATACTCCTCTACGCTACTTGGGCTGCTCTCCAGCGTGGCGACCATGTAGCCTACATTTCTCTAGACGATGATGCTGAGACAGTGTACCATGCCTTGAAGTCTAAGATGGGGGGCAACGTGGATGCCTACATAGGGTCGAAGACACTAGTACTAGTAGATGGTTATGCTTCACGGTATGGTGCACCCCCTAAAGGATCCTGGGAGCGCATAACAAAGATTGATCCTGGAGGCCTGCTCCAGAGTATTAGGAGTATTGTAGAAAAGTACGGTGTCAAGGATTGTGGGATGGTTATTATTGATAGTCTCAACCCGTTATTCCTACAGTATGAGCCAACAGTAGTCTACGACTTCGTGAATGCGCTCCGTGCAACAATAGCAAAACAGTATAACGTGTTTGTACTCGTTACACTCCACACGCCTACCAGCCTATACGCCGAGATAGCCTCTATGCTCGAATACATGGTTGACGCCTTTATAGTGACAAGATACCATCCTGAAGCATTTGAGGCAGGGATACCAGTAAGGCAGGTACTAGTAAAGAAGGCTAAGGGTGTACCTGTAACCCATGGGTGGCTGAGCTTTATGATAACAGATAAGGGGATACTAGAGGCTAAAGTGAAGTATGAAGAGCCAGAGAAAGAGTCTTCTCAAGAAAGTTAGCTACAGTTTAACTCGGGGAACCGACTACGTAGCATATGGCTTCCACAGAGTAACCTCATATAGGGTTTCATTTTTATTCCCTCTATCCAGCATACCCTCAATGGCTGGCTAGACTTGAAGCCTTTAAAGGGGCTAAGAGTACTAGATTTAAGTCACACACTTGCAGGCCCTTTTGCCACCATGGTTCTCGCCGATCTTGGGGCTGAAGTAGTAAAAGTAGAGCCTCCAGGAGGCGATGAGACGCGTACCTGGGCTCCTCACGTTAGGGGTGTTAGTGTCTATTTTATGTCTGCGAATCGTGGTAAGAAGAGTATAGTTGTAAACCTTAAGGATAGGCGGGGCAGAGAGGTTGTCTATAGGCTTGCTAAGCGTAGTCATATAGTGTTTGAGAATTACCGGCCCGGTGTTAGAGAGAAACTTGGTGTAGACCCAGAGACCTTGTTCAATATCAATCCTCAGCTCATATATGTTAGTATTAAGGGGTTCCGGCCAGGGAGTAAGTATGAGCACAGGCCAGCATACGATATTATTGTTCAGGGCATGAGCGGGCTTATGGCCTCAACAGGCGAAGAGGATAGGCCTCCTGTAAGGGTTAGCTTTGCATTATTCGATATTATAACAGGGCTTATGGCAGTTGTCTATGCGCTATCAGCACTCCGTAGCAGTGAGAGACCTATCTACATAGAGGTCCCCCTATATGATACAGCAGTCTTCTCAATGGTGTACATACCACTCATATACCTGCTCACAGGAAGAAAGCCAAAGAGAATGGGGTCAGCACACCTGAGCATAGTGCCCTACCAAGCGTTTAGGGCTAGTGATGGTAAATGGTTTATTGTTGCAGCAGCAAACGACAGACACTGGAGGAATCTATGTGAAGCTCTTGGGAAGCCAGAGCTTGCCACTGACCCACGGTTTAAGACTAATCCTGACCGAGTGAAGAATAGAGAGGAGCTCATACGATTGCTCGAGGACGTTTTTGCTTCTAAGCCACGTGATTACTGGCTCGAGAAACTTGAGGAGGCTGGTGTCCCGGTAGCGCCAGTTTACGAGGTTGATGAGGTGTTTGCTGACGACTATAGTTCCGATCTTGTCTACGAAATATTACACCCGCTACTCGGCAGAGTAAAAATGCTTGCAGAACCCGGTAGGATAAATGGTGCTAAGCCGCAAACGTATAACCCGCCACCCTTGCTTGGGCAACACACAGTAGAGATTCTAGAGGAGCTAGGGTATGATGAGAGCGAGATAGAGTCTCTTGTTAGGGAGGGCATAGTCAGAGTCTCCGAGAGCAATGGAGACGAGCATCACTAAGCTCCACATACTTCCCAATGTCTATTTCTACCTTACACCTAAACCTGCAACTTTTCCTTTACACTACTAATACTGTGCATGTATGCTGAGACCAGCGCAGATGCCAGGTCTTGGTACAATATTACTCCCCTATACCTGAACCCTTTATCGACAACTATAACATAGTATGTGTCCTCCTCTGATTCTTCCAGCACAAACATTACATGGACTAAATCCTCGTCTTCAAAGACTACAGGAGGCGTGCGCAGAGGTAGTTTTGCTATGGGGGAATTAGGGTCTAAGCTTAGTAGTTTCTCGAGGTAAGAAGCGTCTATTGCCCCGAGAACTCTACCCCCCTCATCTGTTACTGGTATTATGTGTTGGCGTAGCCTTGATATAAGCTCTATAGCTTTTGATACAGGATAATCTACCCTGAGCGGGATAAACGTCTTCTCTGCAATGTCGGCAGCACGGACTTGGAGTTTAACACCTTTTGCACGCAGCATTGCTAGTACAGCCTCCATATTGACTAGCTCTGGCCTAACACGGTGCGGTATTTGTGACATGTAGATTGTGACTCCCCCGGAGAGTTCTCGTGCAACATAGCTTATTAGTAGAGCTGGTATGAGGAATGCATAGTCGTTACTCATCTCGGCAATCATTATGGATGTTGCTAGTGGAGCCTTAGATGCTGCCGCGAAGAATCCCGCCATGCCTAGGTAGGCATAGACGAGGGGGTCTTCTATAGGGGTATAAGCCTCTACTGCTAGCCCATAAGCATACCCTATTAGGGCTCCTGCTAGAATACTTGGCATGAATACACCCCCGCTGCCTCCGGAGCCTATGGAGAACGATGTTGTAGCCATTTTTGCGACTGCGAGAAGAATTATCATTATGGGTAAGCCTAGCTGGATATCTGCTGGGAACACTGTAAGTACATCACTAGGGTTCTCAAGGAGTGAAACAAGTACTTCTCTACCAGAGCCGAGAGCATGTGGTACTGCTAAGCCTACTGCTCCAGCTAGTGCTGCTCCTACCACTGGCCTAGCCAGTGTATGCTTTATGTGTCTGCGCAGTAGCTTGTTTACGCCATAGAACATGTTCACGTATATTATGGCGAAGAATGCTAGTATGAATGAGAGTATGAGATAGCTTGCGAGAGCGTCTATGGTATACAAAGACTTAGGATTAACCTCTATTGCTGGGAAGACCTCGCTAAACCCCCAGAATGGGAGAGTAGCAGCATACCCTACTACCGAGGCTACAAGGGCGGGTATTAGGGCGTCAGAGGCAATGTCGCGCTTGAATAGTACTTCAACAGCAAATATTGCTGTTCCTATGGGCGCCCTGAATAAGGCTGATAAAGCACCTGATATGCCTGCAACAAGAGCTATACGCCTATCCCACAAGTCTAGCCTCAAGGCTTGAGCTATAATGCTACCTATACCTGCACCCATTAATGCACTAGGCCCCTCTATGCCGCCGCTACCCCCAGAGCCTATAGTGAAAGATGAAGCAACAGCCTTCACTATGGGGACACGTGCACGTAGCATCCCTGCAAATCTGTGATACGATGCTATGGCAGCATCTGTACCATGACCCTCTGCTTCTGGAGCAAACCTGTACACTAGGATCGAGGAAACAATAGCACCCACGAGAAGAGAGGGGACAAGCAACATTATCTCAATTGACTCGTAGTTAGAGATAATTATCATCCCTAAATCAGTACCAGCAATATTTGCTGGATCAACACCAATTATTCGGGCAAAGAATAATGTAGTAGTCTCCAACATGACATAGAAGAAGCTTGCAAAGAGCCCCGATGCTAGACCTATAACGGATCCCAATATAATCCACTTCTCTATGACTGAAAACCTAGAAGTTATGACTGTAAGAGCACTCCTAAATACTGCGAGAGGCTTCACTAGTAATGGCGGCAGGTTAATGAGTATTCCACCTCCCACGCATCCCGTGTAAACTCTCTCACAGCGATATACGGGTAGCGGCTGTACTAGAGTATAAGTCACCTATTACGCCAGGTAGTATTGTTAAATTCTTCGGAGATAAAGGATGGGATTAGTCATAGCTATACATGATTAGCAAAAGGAGACAATGAGGATAGTTAGTAATGCTAAATCATATTCTTAGAGCAGTCCTCTTACGAACCTCCTCAAATACCATTATAGCAATATGGGGGATAATTATCAATACTGCTATCTGTCTAGGTGCTAGTGGTTCTATCTTAAATAGTGGTGCTAGAAGAGTTACAGCAGCAATGCTTAATACTAGGCCTGCAATATATCCTAGTAACCACTGCTTATTCTTTAGAATCATAGCTGGGCTTAATGGCGTATTCAGGCGTCTTAGCGATAGGCTTAGTGCGAGCTCGCTAGACATCATTGTTAGGAATGCTGCCGCTACACTAGCCTCATGGCCGTAGTGTGGCTCGTAGTAGTGGTATGTGGCTAGTACGAGAAATGTTATGAACATTCCTAGCACTAGGAGGTATATGAGCTGGTTCTTGCCTAGTATAGGTTCATCTCTCCTTCTCGGAGGCCTCTTCATGACATCGCTTTCTGCCTCCTCAAAAGCTAGGCCTGCTGCTGGGAACCCGTCTGTTACGAGGTTTATCCATAAGAGCATTGGTGCTGTGAATATTATCCCTATACCGCGTAGTGCTGCGTAGAATATCACAGCCACTTCTGCTATGTTAGCCGATAAGAGGTAGAGTACTGTCCTCTTCACATTGTCGAAGCTCCTCCTACCCTCTTCTACGGCTGCTACAATAGTTGCAAAGTTGTCATCTAAGAGGATGATATCAGAAGCCTCCTTGGCTACATCAGTGCCTCTGATACCCATGGCTACGCCTATATCAGCAAGTTTTAGTGCTGGAGCATCATTCACACCGTCACCAGTCACTGCGACAATGTGGCCTAAACTCCTATAGACACGCACAATACGCGCTTTATGCTCTGGTGTTACACGCGCAAAAACTGTGACCTCATCAGCCATCTTTGCTAGCTCTTCATCGCTCATCCTCTCTAGCTCCCACCCAGTAACAACTCTGCCTTCTGGGAGGCCTATCATATCTGCAATTGCGCGTGCTGTTGCTGGGTGGTCACCAGTAACCATTACCACTTTTATTCCTGCACTAAGAGCCTTACGAACTGCTTCGGGGACTTCTGGGCGCGGCGGATCAATGAGTGAGGCGAACCCTAATAGGACAAGCTTACTCTCAATAGCCTCATCATCTGCTTCTAGCTCCTCCCTATTAGCCTCACGGTATGCTAGTGCTATAACTCTAAACCCCTTGCCTGCCTCTTCTTCGACCTTCTTAAGGAGTTCTTGCCGCATGGAATCACTCAAATCCACTACTACACCATTAG
>JALTZF010000019.1:318-24554 GCA_027046265.1 Pyrodictiaceae archaeon | reverse complement strand
TCTTATGCCCGCCGTACCGTGCTAGTAGGCTTTCTCGTTTTAAGTATTGGGGGCCTAATAGGGCTTCTACAAATAATAACGAGGACACCCTACTGGCCTGACCTCGAGTCACGTGAAATGTATTATGTAGGGCTGACCGCCCATGGAGTATTTAATGCTATAGTCTTCCCACTGCTCTATGCTGTAGGCATATCAGCTTATGTGACACCCCGTGTGCTCGGAATTAACCTCAATAAGAAGCTACTACAGACCTCTCTAATACTTATGTGTGCTGGCTGTATACTTGCAGCAGTAGCCATACTGTCTGGGAGGGCTAACGTTCTCTACACGTTCTACGCGCCGTTAAAGGCTTCCCCACTATTCTACCTTGGAGCAGCACTACTAATACTGGGCAGCTGGGTCTTCGCAGCATCAGTCTTTGAGGCTTACTTCCGTTGGCGCCGTGCTAACCCAGAGAAGCCGCTACCACTGACATATTATGGTGTTATGACGACATTCATTGTATGGCTTACAGCTACAACCCCACTAGTATTCCTTGTCCTGAAAGACTTGCTGCCCATGAGCCTCTTTAACAAGTATGTAGACGTCTTAGAGGCTAGAACCTACTTCTGGTGGTTTGGCCACGCTCTAGTCTACTTCTGGTTGTTGCCAGCAATAATCTGGTGGTACTACTATATACCAAAGAGGCTTGGTGTACCATTATTCAGTACTAAGATGGCCAAGCTGGCCTTTGCACTATTCATAGTGGCATCAGCCCCTGTAGGCTTACACCACCAGTTTACAGATCCTGGGATATCAGCAGAATACAAGTATCTACAGACAATAATAACTATGGTAGTAGCATCACCTAGTATGCTAACAGCATTCAATATACTAGCAACAATGGAGAGAGCTGGCAGAGCAAAGGGTGGCAAAGGCGTTCTAGGATGGCTTAAGAAGCTGCCCTGGGGTGACCCAGTTTTCCTCGGCACTACAATAGCAATAATAATTTTTGGTAATGGCGGTATAACAGGGATTATTAATGCAAGCTACCAGCTCAACAATGTAGTCCACAACACTTCATGGGTTGTAGGACACTTCCACATGACTGTTGGTGGGGCAGTAGCAGTAACATTTGCAGTCTCAATGTATGTACTCCTAAGAGAGCTATATGGTAGAGAGGTAATCCTTCCAAGACTACAGCCTGCAATGCCACTACTCGCCCTAGTAGGCTTATACACTTTCAGCCTAGCCTATTATGCTGCTGGCCTAGCAGGCGCGCCTAGGAGAACTATGGACCTGACTTATGGCGGGCTAATACCCGACAGCTGGATTCTACCACTACAAGTAGGGGCAATAGGAGGAATGATATTCTTTGCAGCATTCACAATATTCTACATCCACTTCTACGGTAGCCTACTTTTCGGGAAAAAGATAACAGTAATAGAGTCAATATTCTCGCCAAATCCGCATAACCCGCACCCAGAGAACAAGAAGGGCTTGTTGGATAGTATGCGGCTAATACTAGCCATTACCATAATACTGAACCTACTAGCATACATTGGGCCCCTCTACGAGATCTATACCCGCGGCACCATACCTGTCCCGCCAAGAACACCATAACCACCCCATTTTTACCACCACAACACATCCTGGCCCCTCTCCCCTCAAGGTGTAGTAATATGCTCCAGCATGTACAGAGCCGTAGATGGGCGGTTATGAGTAGGTATGCTACGTCAATACTCCAGCTTATTAAGCCTAGGCAAACACTCCTCCTAGTACTCACCCTTATTGCGGGATACTTGGCTGCTGGAGATGGTAGCCTTGTAGGCGTCTTTAAAGCAGCAACCATAGGCTTTGTGGCTATTTCAGCTACTACAGCTATAAACATGTACCTAGACCGCGACATAGACCTCTTAATGGAGAGGACACGGAAAAGGCCTTTAGCTAAGGGCTACCTGGATCCAAGCCTAGTCCTCTACTCATCATTTACCATTCTTATTCTCTCCTTCCTGCTTGGCTACCTACTAGTAGGCACTAGTTTTGCAGTAGTCATGTTTGCAGGGTTCATACTAAACATAGTCTTCTACACAATTCTCACCAAGAGGCGGACTCCTCTAAGCATTGTCCCAGGCTCACTCGCTGGCTCTACTCCTATTCTAGGAGGATGGCTGGCAGGTGGAGGAGACCTAGGTTTTGAGGGCTTGTCGCTGACAGCAGTTGTCTTGTTCTGGACGCCTATACACACCTTGCTCTTAGGCGTTCTCTTCTACAGAGATTATTCACGTGCTAACATACCTGTACTACCAGTTGTTAAGGGTGCTAGGGCTACTGGAGTAGCCGTGGCGGCTTCTTCTCTCGGGCTTCTAGCTGCAATAGTTATGGTGCACTATTCGGGGCTAGCCCTGTACTCTACTCTTATAGGGGCACTATTAGCTATCTACTCCATGTATGCGGGGTACGGGGTTACTAGAGGTATGCCACGTGCTAAGAAGTACTTTGTAGGGGTAAATCTTGGCCTCCTAGCCTACCTACTAGGCCTCATAGTTGAGAGCATCTACAGATACTACCTTGTAGCTCCCCAGTAGCCATGTTGGTCAAGTTTTTATGTAAGGAAGACTATACTACCTATCTCTGGGTCCTAGGATTTGAGTAAAGCTGAAATACATAAAGTTGTGCGTGTAGGCAGGAAAGGAGTAATAATCATACCTAAGCCAGCTAGAGATGCGCTGTGCATCAAGGAGGGTTCAGTCCTAGAACTCATGGTACGCGGCGACGAGATAATCATCAGGCTCCTAGACCCAATAGAGAGAGCACGCTGCCGCGAGCTTAGAGAAGAAGCCGAGAGAAAGTCTCGTGAACTCGAAGAGAGGCTAGGTATTAGGCGTAGAACAATTTTTGAGAGTGAAGAGCTTATTCCTTGGTGGGAGAAGCGCCTTCGGAGCAGTAAGAATGAACGTAGTGAGCGTAGCGCATAGAAAGCCTCTTACACGACACTTAGATGCTCTAGAAGAGACCTCTACCCATAATAATGCTTGCTGAGCCGTTAGACTATACTAGCCATCGTGCAGTCTAGCCCAGAAGGTTGCAAGAGTAGTGGTCTCTGCTCTACTATTGCTGCAACAAGCTTCCTGCGTGCACTCTCGAGGAGTCTCCACAGGGTACCCCTTGAAATACCCATTCTCATAGCTGCTTCCTCCTGTGTATACCCCTCGTAGTAGACTAGCCTTAGTGCCTCAACCTCATCGGCTTCAAGGCATATAGTTCTAGGGGGCAGTGTAGAAGGCTTAGAGGGAGTGTAGAGTATGGGTTCTGGAATAGATAGACCTATCCTGCGTGGTTTAGGCCTCCTCCCCCTCCTCCTCATTCTCCAACGGTGCGGCCCACCACCCACAATAACCACCATGATCCTAGAGAATTCAGTGTTGGCTAGGCTTAAACCCTACAAGGATGTGTGTAGGGGGAGGAAAGGTAAAACAGTTATGGTGTATTTTAGTATGGGTTCTCGAGGATTACCCTAGCGCTCTACTCCAGTCTCTCCCCTAAGCTCTCTAAGCCTCCTCTCAACAAATTCTAGTTCTCTCTTGAGTCCTTCGAGTTCATACTCTAGTTCTCTCCTATAGTCTTCTAGTAGCCTAGCTTCTGCCTCTGAGGGGCTCCGAGCCAGTATGGCTTCATAGGCTAGGCGCCAGCAGAAGCCTCTCCCGCGTGGCCACCATCCTGGCCACCAGTCTGCCCAGGGTCTGCCCCACCATCCTCTTCTCGCCCAGGCTGGGCCCCATGGCATGGATTTATTCACCTCTCACCTCTCCTAGCTCCATGAAATTTTGTGCATATGCACAAAAATACAAGAGTTTTCTCGCACACAACAATACATGTACTAAACCCCCTTAAGGACTGAGAAAGGCATCGTCCTCACTGGCCACGTTAGCATCAATACTAGCTGTGAGAGAAACACTATTATACTATAATAGTGGCATGTAGCTATAATAGATGCTGAACAAGTCTAGTAGAAGTAGTGTAGTATTGCTATCACCGATACTAGTGTAGCTAGCACCAATACTAGCCCCCTATAAACAGTCCTCAACAATCTAACCACTACTGGCGCATCTATAGTTCTGGCTGCTAGTAGCTCGGCTGTAGAGTAGACGTGGACTGAGCCAACAATAATAGTTGCTGCTTGGAGGAGGGGGCTCGTGTGGAGTCTTAGGCAGAGAGCTGGGTTGTCTATAGCTCCGAGAGTAAGGATCCACGCTAGTTCGGGGTATAGGATGCAGAGGCCAGAAGCAGCGACAACATAGGCTAAGGGTGCAAGGAGTACTCCTGAAGTGGCACCCAGCAACACTAGCACACCCATGCGTGGTTGTGCAGTCAATGGGGACCCTCCAGTAAGGTCTACATACTACTGTAAAACTCTGTGGCCATGATGGCTAGAGCCAGCTATATAGTACTATGCATGGCCTTATATTAGGTGTCCCTCGACAGTCTCTGCTCGTTGTCGGAGGCGTAGCACTGTTTTTAGTGTAGAAGCCTTCTTGGCCTCTTCTAGGCTGGACTACTGGGGGTAAGAAGCCCTGGCAAAGCTTGTTAAGCCTTACATGCCTGGCGGCATAGACGATTATGTTGGCTTGCCTAGAGTGGAGAAGCTCCTGCGTGTAGCCGACGAACTCGGCTATGGTAGTGTTTTAGAGCGCGCGCTACGTGGTGGGGCAGGTGTTGCCGATATTGTTGAATTGTACCGTGCTCCTCTATGGTTGTTGGGGGCTGTTGCTAGGGCTGTTACAGACGCTATAACGGGTAGGCGTGTAGGCTATGTCGTGAACAAGATACTAAACTACTCTAATGTCTGTATTGTTGGCTGCCGCTTTTGTGCTTTCTACCGTAGGCCCGGGAGCCCTGAGGCTTATAGGCTGAGTGTGAGAGAAGCTGTGGAGAGTGTTGTAAGGGACTGGGCTAGGTACCGTATAAGGCAGGTACTCTTCCAGGGTGGTGTAGACCCAGAAATACCTATTGAGTACTTTGAGGAGGTCTTCCGCGGGATTAAGAGGGAGACAGGGGGCGAAGTGGCTGTCCATGGTTTGAGTGCTGTGGAGATTGACTGGTACTCAAGGATTCACAGGGTAAGCGTGCGCGAGCTTGTTGAGAGGCTTGTAGAGGCTGGCCTTGACAGTGTGCCTGGCGGGGGCGCAGAGATACTCGTAGACAGTGTCCGTGAGAGGATATCCCCGGCGAAGACGCGGGCTGAGAGCTGGGTCAAGGTCATGGATACTGTTATGGCTCTAGGCGTCCCAGTGAGTGCCACAATGATGTATGGCCACTTGGAAAGCCTCGAGGACCGTGCAAGGCACCTCCTCACAGTACTTAAGCTGCAAAGACGTAGAGGCTTGGTAATGGCGTTTATAGCTTGGAACTTTGAGCCCGGCAACACTGAGTTACAGAGAGAAGCCCCGTACCCTGCTGGGGGCACAGAGCTACTCCGCAACGTGGCTATTGCGAGGATAGTCTTCCGCCACGAGATACCATGGATACAAGCTGGCTGGCTCACAGCAGGCACGAGACTGGGCCAAGTATCTCTCGACTATGGCGCTAATGACTGGGGAGGCACCCTCTACGGGGAGAAGGTCTTGCCAGCAGCTGGCGTGCCCCTCCCAAGGCTTGTTAGGGATGGCATTGAGAGGATTATACGTGGAGCAGGCTATGAGCCCTACGAGAGAGATAACTGGTACAGGCCAATAAGCAGTGCTGGAGGCTGAGCAGAGAGTGGCTCCGGAGACTTCTAAGGCCATGGATCCCCCTAGGTGGCTTGTAAAGCTAGTAGATGCTGAGGGTTCAAGAGCCCTAGAGAAGGCTATTCATGGTGATAGGCTGGAGCCCCCGGAGATAGCCGAGCTCATAGCTGATACGCCCTTCCACGCCTTGGCTGCCGCAGCAGACTACTATGCTAGGAGGGTTAAAGGTGGCAGGGGGAGCTTCACAGTAAACATATACCTCGCATACACCAATATATGCATTACAGCATGCAGCTTCTGTGCCTTCTACAAGCCCCCAGGGAAGCCTGGGGCATTTACTCGTAGCCCAAGAGAGCTTGCTCTAGCAGTGAAAAAGGCTGTTGAAGAACATGGGGTCGTTGAGGTGCACATGGTTGGCGGGAACAACCCTGAGCTACCCTTCAGCTACTATGAGGAGCTAATATCTAGTATCAAGGAGGCAGCACCGAAGACTGTCTTGAAGGCGTTTACTGCCGAGGAGATATGGTTTATCGCAAAGCAAACTGGTCAGTCTACAAGAGAGGTGCTGGAGAGGTTCCAGGAGCTAGGCCTTGACGCCCTTTCTGGCGGTGGCATAGAGATACTAGATGAGAGTATACAGGAGCGTATAGCCCCAAAGAAGGTGCCTCCAGAAGAGTACCTCCGAGTCCACGAGGAGGCTCACAGGATAGGTCTGAGGAGTAATGTCATACTAATGTATGGCCACATAGAGGACCCCATACACGTGGCAAGACACCTCTACAGGGTGAGGATGCTCGAGGAGAAGGCACCTGGCTTCATCTCCCTCATACCGGTGCGCTTCAACCCTGGAGACACGCCGCTAGGCAAGTCGAGGCTCTACAGGGAGAAGGCAAGGCTTGATGGCCAGTACGACTTAAGGATAATAGCTGCTGCACGCCTAGCACTCCTAGGAGCAGTAGACAATATTGTAGCTTACTGGGTTAGCATGGGCGATAAGCTGGCCCAAGCAGCACTAGGCCACGGAGCAAACGATGTAGGCGGGACATTCTACAAGGAGGCAGTCATATCAGCTGCACGCGGAGGCGTGGGGGGAGGCAAGAGCCCTAGAGAGCTAGCATTCATGCTCTCGCAAGCTGGCTGGGAGCCATGGGTGAGGGACACCTTCTACAACTACTTGAGGAGGGTAGAGCCGCCAAAGCTGCCGTGGATGGCTTAGGCATAGTAGAGGGGGCTAAGTAGTGGTCCTAGCCGTCTACGTGGCTCCAGGCTATAGCTACGCCGCCCCCTTGAGGAGGTGGCTCCGAGAGAAGGGCTATAGGGTAGTAGTTGCTGCTCCACCTGAAACCACTAGACTCCTCCGTGACGGTGTAGCGTCTGCTGGCTTGGCCCCACTAGGCTCCATAGTTGCTAGTGGGGGCCTCAAGCCGTGTCCTGGCCCCATGGTCTACAGTCTGGGGGCAACACTCAGTGTAGCGGTCTTCTCGCGTAAGCCCATGAGGCTGGTGGAGTGTAGGGCTGTAGCTGTGACTGCTGAGACTAGGACGAGTGTGAGGTACCTATCACTAGTCCTCGACGAACTCAAGGCGGAGACTGTGCTCGTAGCCTCGAAGACTACTCGTGCCAGCAAACTACTCGAGTCGGCTCCCTGCGCACTAGTCATAGGTGATGAGGCGCTCCAAGCCATAGCTAGTGGCGTGTACTTGGTCGCAGACCTAGGCGAGCTTGTGTCAAGGGTTCTAGGTGTAGAGCCCGTCTACGCGGCGACAGTAGTAGAGAGCAATACTCCTTGCCCCCGGTGCCTAGCTGAGCCCCCATGGCCTAAGCCGCGGCTAGAAGACGTCTTGAGCACCAGTAGGGCCACTGGGCTGGATCCCGGCATGGCGTGGCTCTATCACAGTAGCTTGTTGCGCTTTGACTATAATCCCTCAGCCCTATACAAGGCCCTAGCCCTCCTAGAGAAGAGCAGGGACAGTCTCGAAGCTCGTCTACCAGTTTTTAGTGCTACCCAACACTAGAAATCATGCCCGGGCCTCTTCGGTGAGTGGAGAGGGGTGCACGTGGGAGTGGCTGTGCTACGTTTCGCGCATACACCCGACCCAGATGACGCCTACATGTTCTACGGCTTGGCCTCTGGCGCTGTGAGGGTTCCAGGGTTTGAGCGTGTAGAGCATATTGTGGAGGATATTGAGACGCTTAACAAGAGGCTCGTAGAGGAGGGATGGAACGTAGAGGTCTCAGCTGCTAGCGCCCACGCCTACGCCTACATTGCGGAGCGATACTACTTGATGAGGGCTGGGGCAAGCATGGGCGAGGGCTATGGCCCAGTGGTAGTTGCGAGAGAGCCCCTCAAGAGCTTGGAGGGTAGGGTTGTAGCTGTACCAGGCAAGTACACTACTGCACGCCTCCTACTGAGGCTAGCCACTGGAGGCGGCTACAGAGAGGTCTTCGCGAGGTTTGACGAGATACCAGGCATGGTGCTCCGCGGCGAGGCCGATGCTGGGTTGTTGATACACGAAGCACAGATAACCTTTGAGGAGATGGGACTCAAGCTGGTGTTAAGCCTCTGGGACTGGTGGGAAAGCAGTGTTGGCAAGCTACCAATGCCTCTAGGCGTGGACGTAGTCTACAAGGGGCTAGGCAGAGAGAAAGCTACAGCAATAAGAGAAGCGCTACAAGAGAGCATAAGGTATGCCTGGGAGCACCACGAAGAAGCACTAAACTATGCTATGCGCTACGCTAGGAGCGGCTCAAGAGAGCAGATGAGCAGGTTTGTACGCATGTACGTCAACAATAGAACCCTAGACATGGGAGAAGAAGGGGTGAAAGCCCACAAGAAACTCTACGAGATGGCTTGGGAGCAAAAGCTAATACCAGAACTTGTTGAATTTGAAGTAGTCTGAGCATCTTTAATGATAGGCTGCGCCATGTTTTTCTCTGGGTTAAACACTACTACAGTGCTGGACTGGGCGTGAGTCTTGGTAGATTACAGAGAATGGCTTGAGAAAGCCCATGCATTCCTTGAGGAGGCACGTGACGACCTAGAGCGTGGCAGGTTTTGGCTCGCTTGCTTCCATGCACAGCAGTTTGGCGAGCTAGCCCTCAAGGGTATCCTTGTAAAGTTGACAGGGAGCTACCCTTTCACTCATAGTCTAGTAGAGTTGCTGAATACTATCGAGTCTCTCGGATTTAGTGTTGAGGAAGAACTATACGTTGTTGCAGATGCACTAGAAAAACACTATACTAGGGCAAGGTACCCAGGGGTTAGGCTGAGCGTTTATGACAAGAGAACCGCCGAGAGGTGGTTTAAGGTATGCAGAGGCAATCGAAAGACTTGTTGAGAGAATACTTGAGAGTACGAAAAAGAATGCTAGAGGAGAGGCCTAGACTCTTTAGAGAGTTTGTAAAGAGAATTATCGGCGAGCTCGGCAGCAATGTATCATTGATACTTTTTGGCGGACACGCGAGGGCAGGTCTGGATTCTGTTGAGCCTAGAGACTATGATTTACTCATAGTAGTGAAGGAGGCGCATGAGATTGAGCGTGTTGAGAAAATTATCTATAAGCTTAAGCCACGAGGCTTACCAGTAGACATTATAGTTGTCTCTCTCCGTGATCTAGACAAGACTATTATTAGGCAGATGCTTAGGCACCATATAGTGTTGTACGACCCCTTGGTGGCCTCTATAATATTAGGAGGGCATAGGGATGGAAGTGTGTAGGCCGGGCACAAGGCTATACGGCCTCATTGGGAGCCCTGTTTCTCACAGTTTGAGCCCACTCATCCACTGTACAGTATTCAGGCAGTATGGGGTTGAAGCTGTCTACCTTGTCTGGGAGACTAGGAGAGATGAGCTTGCTGAGAGGGTGAAGGGGCTCCGCAGTCTGGCAAGGGGTTTCAATGTTACTATACCGTTGAAGGAGGCTATCCTAGAGCACCTTGACTACGCGGATTCTAGTGCTGAAGCTATTGGTGCAGTCAACACGGTCAAAGTCGAAGATGATGGAGGGCTTATTGGGTATAATACTGACTATCTCGGCGTCATGGAGTGTATTAAGCAACATAAGCCGCGGAGAGTCCTCATTGTTGGTGCTGGTGGCGCTGCACGTGCAGCAGTATACGCTCTAGCCCTCCTCGGCGCAGAAGAGATAGTGGTTGCGAACAGGAGCAAGGATAGGGCCGTGAGGTTGGCAGAGTGGGCTAAGAGCCTCGGAGCCAACACTCTAGTAGTAGGCTTGCATGACGCTGCAAGCCATGCTGAGAGAGCTGATACCGTGATAAATGCGACGCCATTAGGGAGCAAGGCTTGCTGCCCTAATGAGGCACCACCAGTCTTGGACGGGCTTCATAGTGGCCAACTAGTATTCGACATGGTTTACAACCCGCTCCATACCAGGTTGTTGAGAGTGGCCAGGAGTAGGGGCGCGCGCATCGTCGATGGCCTCTGCATGCTTATATGGCAGGCACTACATGCTGACAAGGTATGGCTGGGTATTGAGCCTACACAAGAACTCTACAAGGCTGTGAGACTAAGGGTTCTAGGTAGCTTAAATACGTAGAAGCCTTTGATTGTATGGGAGTAGACATTATCATTAGCCTTAGGCACTAGACTACTCTTAGGTGAGAGAGAGGAGGCTAGCCTTGAAGAATATAAGACTCCCAGCAGAGTGGACGGCTAAAGCTGATGTGTTTATGAGGGAAGCAGAGAGACATGTTAGCGAGGGCGTTTACTGGCTTGCCTGTTTTGAGGCCCAACAAGCAGCTGAACTCTACCTTAAAGCCTTAATTGTAGGGTTTGCAGGCTCACACCCTTATACAAATGATATTGTAGAGTTGCTTGAGACTCTTAGAGGCCTCGGGTTTGAGGTTTCAGAACAACTTATCCTCTATGGTGACGCCTTGACGCCACACTATACCCTCGCAAGGTATCCTGGCAGGAAGCCCTTCGAATACAACCATAGTAGGGGTATGAGGTGCCTAGAACAAGCAAGGAATATAGTTGAGTGGGTGAGAAAGGTTGCAGACCCCTAACCCCTACTACCGTGTAATGGCTGGTAGGCTTAGGACGTGGGATAGAGCCTTCAAAAAGTTTGTCTCTTCTCTCTGCAGGGAGGATATCGTCGTTGAAGCCTATCTTGTGGGTTCTCGCGCCCGCGGCGACTACCTACCATATAGTGACTACGATGTAGTAGTAGTTGTTCCAGACAACGTTGACAAGTTTGAGGCAGTAGTTAAGCTTAGGAGTCTTAGAGAAGAGAGCTTCCCACTAGACCTCATAGTACTACATGCTAGCGAGATTTCAGATAGCATCTACGCGGAAATGATGAAGAATGCTAAGAGGCTCTGCCAGGATACATGACGCTCCTACACTTCTACTCCTAGAAGCCTCCAGGCCTCCAAGAGCTCCTCTAGGCTTAGCTGTCCTGGGGCTACTGGCTCGCCTAGTGCTACATAGGTTAGTGCTGCCCCCATGAGTGGTGCTAGTACACGTGAAAGCCTACCCTTTGGCCCCATGGCGAATGCTGCTACTCTCCCTGGCCACCTAGCATTTATGCCTAGTACGCGCCAGTTGTCTTCTAGCCCCCTCGCCATAGTAGCTATCTTAGCTATCCCAGCACCACGCCGTAGCATGTCTCCCGCGTAGCTGTAGAGCACTTCCGGTGGCGGGGTCCACCGGAAGTCGTGGAATGAGACTATAGTCTTGCCTCCGGCTTGCCTTAGTATGTTGTCTAGTAGGCTGAATCCGTACTCCACATCGATCATCCACGCCCCCTTCTCTAGGGACTCTAGGAGGAGGGCTTCTTTCTCGTCGTCAGCCCCCTCGTAGTACCCGCCGTCCCGCCGGTCTCTCAGAGTCGTTATCACGCGTAGGCCACGCAAGGACAACTCCTCCACAATGCTGAGGGCTTCACTCCTACTATACCCTAGGATGTCAAGGCGCAACTCTACGACTCTACACTTGCTAGCTGTGACTGCACCTATGAGCTTCCTAGGCTCTGCTCTCGCTGGTACACATGCCACTCTGCCTAGTAGTGGTGTGCTAGGCTTGGAGCGCACGTTCCCACGCCCTGGCGAGGAGCCTAACTGCCTCCTCGACCCTCATCTCTACTAGAACGGGGTCACCTATAGAGCGTATGAGAGGCAGAACTATCCTGTCTCCACGCCTCTTCTTGTCTAGCCATACACCCTTAAGCGTCTCCATGGGGTTGAGGTTTCCTGGAGGCCTAGTGGGTAGGCCTAAGCCCTCGAGGACAGCCTTAATAGTTTCTGCATCCTCTACTGGTGCTCCAAGCTTCTCAACAGAGGCGTAGGCCTCGACTACCAGCCCAATAGAGACTGCGTGGCCGTGCCTCATCACGTATCCTGTAGCCCTCTCTAACGCGTGTGCAACTGTATGGCCAAGGTTTAGTAGCATACGGTCACCCTTTCTCTCTCTTGGATCCCTAGCCACAATCTTCATCTTGACGTCGAGACTGAAACCTATAGCCCTGGCTACCGTGTCGCTTCTACGCTCTAGGAGCTCCTTCTCTACGCTCTGGATCCAGGAGAGGGCGTCCCTGCCAGCTAGGACAGCGTGCTTTACCACCTCTGCTAGGCCAGACACATAGTCTTCAATAGGCAGAGTTGTAAGGTGCTCAGTGTCCGCGACTATGAGTCTTGGGTGGTGGAATGCGCCTACAACATTCTTTGCGCCCAGGTTAACCCCAGTCTTGCCTCCCGCGGCGGCGTCAGCCATTGCTAGTAGTGTTGTTGGCACAGTAGCCCAGTCAACTCCACGCATGTATGTCGCCGCGGCGAAGCCAGCAGTATCACTTAGTGTACCACCACCATAAGCTACTAGGAGAGAATCACGTGTAAAGCCCTGGGAGAGAAGCCACCTCCAAATCTCTACTAGGCTCTCTACGCTCTTCAATTGCTCGCCCCCAGAAACCATTAGGATAGAATAGCGTAGCCCAGCCTCCTTCAACGAGTCCTCTAGCCCCTTCCTAAGAGGCTCAGGAACGTGTCTGTCCACGATAAGAGCCGTAGAGGAATACCCCATGCGCCCCACTAGCCTGCCTAGTAGCCTGCGGGCACCCGGCCCCACAATAGCCTCTACACGTTGCTCCTCTCTTAGAGTCCAAGAGTAGTGTAGGCTAGATGAACCCAAGCCTCCTCAGCCTCCCAGTCATCTCCTCAAACATACCTATTGTGAGTTGTTGCTTGGAGTCACTCAGTGCTTTATCAGGGTCTGGGTGGACTTCAACCATGAGCCCGTCAGCTCCAGCAGCCAGTGCCGCGGCAGCGAGGTCTGGTACTATGTCGCGGCGTCCAGCAGGGTGGCTCACGTCGACTAGTACTGGTAGCCTAGAGAGCCTCTTGACTATTGGTACCACGGTTATGTCGAGGCTGAACCTTGCATACTCGTTAAGGCCCCTCGTACCCCTCTCGACCAGTGCAACCTCCTCAAGGCCCCCCGCCAGGAGGTACTCTGCGCTACACAGCCACTCACCTATAGTGGCGCCGAAATGCCTCTTCAACAGTACTGGCTTGCCAGCCCGGGCCAGCTCGTGTAGGAGCGGGGTGTTCTGCATATTCCTAGCCCCAACCCAGAGTATGTCAGCATACTCTGCTGCTACACCAACATAGCGGGGGTCCATGACCTCTGTTGCCACTGGCAAGCCAGCCTTGTCGCCTGCTTCGCGGAGCCACTCAAGAGCCTTAACGCCGTGGCCCTGGAAGCTGTAAGGGCTAGTCCTCGGCTTCCACACGCCGCCACGCAGTACAACATTCTCGAAGCCTAGCCTCTCAACTAGTATCCTCTTTATAGCCAGGGCAGCCTCAACAATCATCTCCCTACTCTCAACACTACAAGGCCCAGCAATAATCACGGGTTTCTCGCTGCCAAATACTACCCTGCCAACACGAAAGCTTATCTCTCCACCACTCTCCCTTAAGACTCTCCTACAATCAGCCACAACAGATCATGCCCCCGGGGAGATTACTGTCGGGGTAGGAATAATACTGGTATTGGCGTATCCTATACCCAGTCATTAGTAGGGGAAGATTTTATTTAGACTCAACAATTGAAAGCACCCATACATGGCCCAAGAGGATTATTTGCCTCTGCGGCCGCGGCGGAACTCTGCTGCGAGGGTTCCTAGTGTGGACGGGCAAGCAGAGGCCTGGTCGAAGACCTATGCTAGGAGTGTGTCCATGTTAGAGAGGGTAGCTGAGAGGGTTAGAAGCCTAGTTATCAGGATGGGTCTCCTCGAGAGGAGCGTCCATGTAGGCTCGTCGCTTAGTGTTGTAGACATACTTGTAGCCATATACTTTGGTAGAGGGTTGAGGAGGAGTGGTAGTAGGCCTACTGAGAGGGACTGGCTAATACTCAGTAAGGGCCATGCAGCCCCAGCGCTCTATGCTGTACTGGCAGTAGCGGGTGTTCTATCCGAAGAGGCGCTCTACACTATAAGGTCTATAAACGGCCTTGAAGGCCACGCTGATGCCAGTGTTGAGGGCGTGGACGTCTCGACTGGGAGCCTGGGTCAGGGGCTGAGTATTGCAGCTGGTATAGCCTACGCTATGAGGCTAGACGGCACAGACGGGAGGCACCGTGTATTCGTTGTCTTGGGCGACGGGGAGCTTGACGAGGGCCAAGTCTGGGAGGCTGCTTCTACTATAGCCCACCTAGGCCTAGGTAACGTGGTAGCAGTAGTCGACGCTAATGGCTACCAGCTCGACGGCCCTGTGGATGAGGTGAAGAGGAAGGGTGACCTCCTCGGGCGCTGGGAGAGCCTAGGCTGGGAGGCCGTAGTTGTTGATGGGCACAACTACGAGGGGCTACTAGCAGCGCTGGACCATGCTGACTCTTCGCCCAAGCCAGTAGTAGTAGTTGCTCGTACGCGTAGAGGCAAGGGGCTAAGCGTGCTTGAGGCTAGTGGCGGGCAGTACATTGGTGAGGGGGATGGATGGGGCTCCTAGCAGTATGAGAGACTCTGTCGGCAAGGCGTTACTCCGCCTAGGCGAAGAAGACCTTGACGTCGTCGTTGTCACAGCTGATGTTGGGAAGAGCACTAGAGCCTACTGGTTTGCTAGGAGGTTCCCAGAGAGATACGTGAATGTGGGCGTAGCAGAACAAGACATGGCTGGGTTCGCGGCTGGGCTAGCCCTTGCAGGCAAGAAGCCCTATGCTGTCTCCTTCGCATTATTCATGATGAGGGCGTGGGAGCAGATAAGGAACACTATAGACCGTATGAGGCTCAATGTGAAGCTAGTAGCAACACACAGCGGCTTCAGCGACTACGGTGACGGCTCTAGCCACCAGAGCCTAGAAGACATAGCCTTGATGAGGGTTCTACACAACATGGTCGTCGTGGTGCCAGCAGACCCTCCGCAAGCCTACAAGGCCCTGCTGAGGCTACACGAGGAAGTCAAGGGCCCAGCATACGTGAGGGTGGCACGCGACTACTCTCCACTGATCACTGACCCTGAAGCAGAGTATAGGCTAGGGAGGCTAGAAGTCCTACGCGACGGAAGCGACGTAGCGGTAGTCTCGGCCGGCCCAGTACTAGCCCAAGCACTAGAAGCGGCGGAGACACTTGAGAAGCAAGGTGTCAGTGTTGCAGTAGCTAATCTCCACACAGTAAAGCCGGTCGACGCGTCTGGGCTTGTGAGGCTTGCAGAGAAGACTGGCCTAGTAGTAGTCGTTGAGGAGCACTTGCCCCGCGGAGGCATCTACAGTACAGTAGCCGAGGTGCTAGCCCAACACTACCCAGCCCCAGTACACCCCATAGCCGCACAAGGCTACGGGCACAGTGCACGGAGCATCATGGACCTCTACGCACGGCATGGCCTCACAGCAGAACAGATTGCCTATAAGATAAAAACAATACTTAACATGTACAAGAAGGCATGAGGCCCAAGTGCCCCCATGAAGGAGCCACTAGCTAGGTAGTAGCTATGCAGAGGATCATGTTGAGGTATTGGAGCCTAGACGAGCTATAGTCCTCTCTCGAGGCGGTGGTAGTGCTCAAGCCTCCACCCTAGCCATGCGAGCAAGTAGTCTGCCACAACTAGAGCCGCGGCAGCCTCGACTACGGGTACTGCCCGAACCGCGATTGCGGGGTCGTGTCTCCCATACCCAGTTATGGTCGTCTCCTCTAGCCTCCTCCAGTCAATAGTCCTCTTCTCAGCCCTAATCGTTGAAGTAGGCTTGAAGGCTACACGAGCAACTATCGGCGAGCCAGCCGAGAGGCCCCCGAGAACCCCGCCGCCGTGACCTGGCACGAGCATAGGCGAGCCATCCCCAGCCAAGACTATGTCGTCTGTAGCCCCTGAACCCCATGCATCGCCAGCCCTCATCCCTAAGCCGAACTCTACCCCTCTCACCCCGGGTATGGCGAAGAAGGCCTTGGCGAGGTCCCCGTCCAAAGTGTCTAGCGGTGGGCTGCCGAACCCTGGTGGCACACCTAGAGCCCATACCTCCACTCTGCCACCGAGACTATCCCCCCTCTTCATGGCCTCCTCTAGCTTCTCCTCCATAGCTCTCGAAGCCTCTTCGTCGTGGCAGAATACTAGGCTACTATTCGTCTTAGCCAACAGCCCTCCAATACTCTCCACGTCTTCGAGCAGCGGCTCTGGGCACTCCACGCCCCCTAACCTTCGGAGGTAGGCGTAGAAGCCTACGCCGTGCATGCCGGCAACCTTCTTAGCCACGACACCAGCGGCCACGAGGGCTGCTGTGAGCCTACCAGAGAACACCCCGCCGCCGCGGTAGTCGTGGAACCCCATACTCCACAGCCTAGCCGCCAGGTCAGCGTGGCCCGGCCTCGGCTTATGCCTCACAACCTCCTCGTAGAACCTGCTGTCCACGTCGCGGTTCCGTATTATCGCTGTTAGTGGGGCGCCAGTAGTATAGCCCATGTACACCCCCGAGAGTATCTCGACGCGGTCCTCCTCCCTCCTAGGCGAAGTCAGCCTCCTACCGGGCCTCCTCAAAGCAAGCTCCCTGTCGATCTCTCCTGCACTGATGGGCACACCCGGGGGCACACCCTCGAGCACGAAGCCTACGCAACACCCGTGGCTCTCACCGAACAATGTGAGCCTCAAGAGCCTGCCGAGAGGCAGTAGCCACCACCCCCAACTGCTACAGGTACTCTATGCGGGCCCCAAGCTTTTTGAGGTCCTCCCAGAACCCAGGATAAGACTTCGAGACCGCGCCAGCATCAGCCACAGTGACTGGCTCCCTTGACGCGAGGCCGAGCAGCGCAGCAGCCATGGCGATCCTGTGATCCCCGTGACTATCGTAGACTACCCTGCCCCCAAGCAGGCCGCAGGAGCCGCGCACCACTATGCAGAGCCCCTGCCTAGGCCTCTGGGAGAGCCTTGCCTCTACACGGCTACGCGCCAAGAGGTCGAGCATGGCCTCCACCCGGTCACTCTCCTTGAGCCGGAGCCGGTCAAGGCAGCAGATCTCCGACACTCCGCAAGCGAGAGCAGCCAAGGCCGCCAGCACGGGGCCGAGGTCTGGGCTGTCCCGGATGCATGCACTGAAACCCTGCAAGCCCCCAGGCGGAGCCCCCGCCTCCACGTAGCTCTCCCCCAACACTACACGAGCCCCCGCCGCCTCTAGGACGCCGACAATAAACCTATCCGGCTGGGGGTCACCCGGGTCAACACCCTCAACTCTTACACGGCCAGCAATGGCGCCAGCAGCGAGGAGGACAGAAGCACTACTCCAGTCACCAGGCACACGGAACACAGTCGGCCTCAACGGGCCACTGACACGAAACCACCCATACCCCCTACGCTCAACCCTCGCACCAAAAGCCTCCAACACACGCACAGTAACGTCAACGTAGGGCCTGGACTCAAGCCTAGAAACACTAACCTCAAGACCCCCATCAAGCCCTGCGCCGAGGAGGAGTAGTGCCGAGAGGTACTGGCTGCTCTCCCACGCATCAACCACTGTGGAGCCAGCCCGGGCAGGCCCCCGCACAACGTGTGGGGGGCAACACCCACGAGACAAGATGTAGCCAACACCGAGGCCAGCCAATGCCTCGAGTAGGGGCCTCACAGGCCGCTCATGCAGCCTACCACGCCCATAGACGAGGACGGGCTTATCGAGGAGAGAAGCCACCGCAGTGAATAGCCTCATAGAAGTACCGGACTCGCCAACGTCGAGGCAGGGCGCCCAAGAGAGCCCGGCAGCGCCTGGGGAGCGGAGCAGGAGCCTCCCATCATCCCGTGCTAGGACTTCTAGGCCAAGCTTCTCCGCGGCACCAAGCGATGCTAGAGTGTCATTGCTCCATAACGGGTTCACGATAACAGTCTCGCCCTCAGCAAGAAGCCCAGCGGCTATAGCGCGGTGAGTATAACTCTTAGAAGGTGGTACAGCAACACTACCCTCAACAGCCGAGGGTGAAACCTTCACCCTCGAAGGCAGCCCAGCCACAAATCACACCAGAAAGTTGTGGGATACCAGTGGGCTAAATGTCTAAGAGTTCAAGGTATTACTTTTAGCCATGGTACTCGTTTGAAGTCTTCGTCGAGTGTTGCAATAGTAGTTATTCCGTAGTGTTTGCATGTTAGTGCTATTATGGAGTCTGCAGGCATTAAACCGTACTCTTTAATGGTTTCAACTACTTCATGCGGCTCCAAGGTTATAGGTAGAGTTATGAATAGTTCTAGTATGGGTTCCACATCGTTCTTAATTATCTCGATGAGTTTCTTGTCTCTCTTTGCTAGTAGTTGTCTTATTCTCCTTGAGCTAAGCCTAGTTACAAGTCTTAGATAACCATAGATAACCTCGTCTATCACTATGGCATTAATGTAGCCAGTAGTAATGCGGTCCTCGACTTCCCCAATAATCCTGTAGGCTCGCTCGTCTTGGCCTACTAGGAATGCTAGGATTATGCTAGAATCCACGAACACTTTCATCCTCTATCTCCTCAATAACCTCTAGGAACTCCTCTTTTGTCAGGTCTGGTCTACGCTTCTTCGCAACACCATAGAGCCTCTGGGCGAGCCGCTCCCTACTAGTCTTCAGAACTATGTAGACCTCCTCACCTTCCTCAAGATCCACAGGCTCTAGAAGCTCCAATACACCGTTTCTATATACTGCTTTAACCACCTTGGTCAACTCCTAAGCCCCACCCAGTACACTATACGCGCGGAATCAATTAGCCTTTCCTGGCAATGTATTCCCAGGTTATCTCTGTTGATTCCCGTATTGGCGGTTCATCGTGGAGAGAGGCACAAAACAATAGTATTTTACTGGGGAATACTGCCCGTGTCTCTGGGGTCTTGGAGGGCCAACTGTTCCAAGCCCTCTAACCCCAGCAAGCCCACCATGTAGATATCCTCTATGCAAGCTTCATACCTTCTCTAGAGATGGGATTACGGCTCCTAATCTAGACCGAGAACAGCGTTGGCACTAGCCTCATAGCTGATAATCCCACTATGATCTCTTAAGGCTTATGGGACCACCCTTAGCCATGGTACTCGCTTGAAGTCTTCGTCGAAGGTGAGGATAGTGTTTATGCCGTGGTGCTTGCAGGTTAAGGCTATTTGCGCATCGTTTGGTGCTAGCCTATAAGTCTTGATTGTCTTGACAGGTTCGTCTGGGTCTTGGTAATCCCTTAGTATGGTTATCTTGAAGTCCCTAATGAAGCCGTTCACCTTCTCTATGGCTTCCTCGGGGAATCCGTGTTTGGCTATGTGTTTTCGGAATGAGTATTTTCCCCTAACACCGTACTTTATTCGAGCAATCTTCGCGCCTGTAGTGTAGAGCAGCTCGTTGTATACTATCATGGGGATGGCCATGCCTTCTATAAATGCTTCCCTGATGACCTTCTCTGAGGCGCTAGTTAGCTCTGTCTCGAAGAGGAAGTTATAGATGATGTTCGTGTCGAGGCATATCATTGGGCTTGAGCCTCCTCTTCAAGTTCACGGAACTCCTCAATAGAGGATTTCCCGAGAACACCCCTATACTTCTTGATTAGCTCGTCTATATCCTCTTCCACTATAACCTTATACTCCTTGCCCTCCTCAAGGTCTACACTACCCAAAGGCTTCAGCACACCCTTCTCGTACCTAACACGTATAACCTTAGACAACTCCATCCCCACCTACACACTAGATAGATTGGGCCAATTAGCCTTTCTCTATCAGATTGTTCCCAGATTCCCATAATTAATGCCGTAACTAGTAGGGTATGAGCACTGTTGCTCCAGAAGACTTCAGGGCTTTAACGAAGTTTTCCCGCTTTGCGATGCATCTCCAACTCTCTCCTATAGACTTCCCCGGGAAGCCAGTGGCCCGGTTTCAAGAGGATTTTGGCCGGGTACGCTGGAATCTAGCACCATTTCTCTCCAACGTCTACGAGCCCCTCAACACCTTATCTACATCCCCCTAGCCTCTACACTCACCTTATCCAACAAGCTCCGGGGAACTCCTCGGGAAGTATCTGGATCCTAGCATCTCCACCTTCTCGAAGGATCAACCTGCTCTAGGGCTTCAGCACACCATCCTCCCAGCTTCTACCCCCTAAGCCCAGTAACCTCCTAGTGTCCGCCTAAGGCGCAGCCAAGCAAGGCGGACTGAAAACTTTACACTGCAAGGCTACACACTGCCACTTGCATCTCTTTGTAGCGCATAGCTGAAATCGAGCCAGGCACAATACGTAGTTGGTGGGGGCACGTGTTGGAGGCTGTTGGCCGGGCCCACGGCGCGCTGGGCTTCGTCAACGCTATAGGCTCAGGGGGCTACGGAGCAGCGGCCGCCCTCGACTTAGAGTTATGGGTTAGAGCCTGGCCCTGCAGCAAGCCAAGAGGCTACACACTGACACGAGGCACACGGGTAGAAGTGAGCCAGGAGATACTCGAAGCCGTAGCCACCGTCGCTGGGGACTATGCCGGGAAGAGCCTCCAAGGACTATGCGCCCGGGGGTCGTCGGAGATCCCTCTGGAGGCCGGCCTGAAGGGCAGCAGCGCACTCTTGAACGCCCTGGTAGAGGCAGCACTACGCCTCCTAGGAGCAGAGAAGCCAGGCCCCCTAGAGCTGGCGAGGCTAGGAGTCAAAGCCGCAAGGCTTGCAGGGCTAACAGTCACAGGCGCACTCGACGACCACCTAGCAGTGAGCGGCTGCGGAGGCTACGCAACAAACAACAACGAGCAAAGACTAGTACACCACAACCCAACACTGGAAGCAGCAGTGGTCATAGCAGTGCCAGGCAGGAGAAGCATAAAGACCATAGACCCACAAGCCTACAAGGACTACATCCCCCTCTACAAGGCAGCCTGGAGGCTAGTACTGGCAGACGACTGGATGACAGCGGCAACAGTGAACGGGACAGCAACCACCCTAGCAACAGGCGGGAACCCCAAACAGCTACTAGCACTAGTAGCCAAAGGCTTAGCAACAGCCGTAGGCGTCTCAGGGAAGGGGCCAGCAGTCTACGCAATACCAAGAAGCACCAACGAGAAGACACTAGAGGAGCTGAAGAAGGAGCTCTCAAAGATAACCAGGGACCCCAACCCAATAACAGCCCAGATAACACCCTGCAAGAACAAGCAACATAACCCAGATAATTAGAGGCCCAGCATAGAAACGTAGGATAAACTGCTACTAAAGCTAATAATGTAACGATAGTATTGGGATGAGCTCCAAAATATTTTGTCACATGCTTTCAGACTATCTCTACTGGTATCCATAGTGAATAACTGCTTGCGGGGAGTGTTTCCACTTAGTGGTCCCCACTGGAAACAATGACTTATAAGTCTCCAGCCTTCGAAAGCCGGGTTTCGTGCCTCTAATCCCCTATGGGTTCGCCACTTAAAACTTCCATATAAGCTTCCCTTTTCTCTCCTTAGGTAAGGCTGAGCTGATTGTCTTGAAGGGGCTAGGGAACCACTCTTAGCCATGGTACTCGTTTGAAGTCTTCGTCGAAGGTGAGGATAGTGTCTATGCCGTGGTGCTTGCATGTTAGGGCTATGATAGCGTCTCCTGGAAGTAGATGGTACTTAACCATTGCGTCATGTATCTCGTCTACGGTTGCTCTATCTTGTAGGACTACTATGTTGTAGCCGGATAATAGGCTGCGTAGAGTAGCCAGTTCATCTTTAATGAACTCTAAGCCATGTCTCCTTATTACCTCCCGGATTTGATGTATGCTTCTGACCCCATACTGCTTAGTTAAGTGTATCCTAACTAGGATGTATGACGTCTCCTCTATTGTCCGGAGACTAGTGTAGACCTCATCGCTACCAGACAAGGTGTCGATAACCAGGCTCGACTTCGGCCTCACGTCGTGGAGCAGGTAGACTAGGGCATTAGAGTCAACGTATATCAAAGGTGTTCTGCCTCCTCTATTGCCTCCTCCACGAGTTCCGGATCTACACGGCCCAGAATACCCCGATACTTCTCTAGCACTCTCCTCCTCTCCTCTACATCAATTATCTTAACGAGTAGCTCCTTGCCCTCCTCAAGGTCTACCTTGTCGAGTAACTTCAAGACGCCTTTCTCGTAGCGGGCACGAACAACTCTTGACACAAACAGCACCCCCAAGAACACATAGCTTCTCGGGGACACCAATAACCCTTTACCTCCAGAACTCTAAGCACGCTCTTTAGATATTGCGAAAGCGCGAAAATACCAAAATTGTGGTTGGGCCCGCCGTGCGCTCGCACATAGGCGAGGACGCCGGGATGCTAGGAGGAGTCTTGCCCTCCTACTCTTATCGCTGCTGCCCGGCAATTGTGGCTGTGTTGAACTCTAGTATTCTCAGTGCTTGAGATATTTTCCTTGCATGTCTGGGTTTGTCTGGAGGGTTAGCTCCTTTAGTCTGGCCGGGATTGTTCTAGGAGTGGTGTAGCCCGGTATTGCCTGAGCTAAGTGTCTACGTTGTTGATGTAGTGTTTACTGTGCCTCAGAGGAGGAGGCTAACAAGCTGGAGCGGCGTCTTTGCCGGGAAGACTGTCTATGATTCGTTGAGTCTTGCTGGTACAGTCCTAGCTGAGGGTGGGCTCTTCCGCGTATCCCCCGTGTACCCTGCAGGAGGCAACTATGCCCCCATCTCTGGCGCGTTGGCCCCCGGGGAGGAGTACTGGTTCCGCGCCGTGTTCTGGGGCTCGCCGAGCACGCCAGGCTACATACTGGCCAGGGGGTTCCTTGAGGGTATAGCCTTGCAGAAGAATGTCCGCGTGGAAGAGCTTTCAATGCGTGAAGAGCAGCTTGAGCTGCCGCCCCCAGAGCCCAGTGAGAGGGATGGAGGCGGTGTGGCTGCCAGCGTAGAAGTCGCTCATGGCGCCACCTTCTATAGGTTCCATGGGGCAGTAGTCTCCTACCCTAGTCCCTGGAGGATGGTTGCAAGCATAGCTAGGAGAGCCTCCATGGCGACTGGGCTGGACTACCGTGAACTGGCCAGGAGGCTGCAGCCATGCCTAGAGCTGGCTGTGGACAACACGAAGAAGACAAGGATAATGCTTAGTCACGGTAAACAGGTAAGAGTATTCGTTGGCAAGGCAATATACCACCTTGCATGCCCGAAAACCCTGGCAGAAGCCCTAGAAAAGCTCCTACAAGCCGCGAAGATGCTCGGCCTCGGCGGTAGCCCCGGGCTAGGCCTAGGGGAGGTACGTAGCGTAGAGGTGAAGCCCCCAAAGCATCAACTCCCACAGCCACTAGAGCCCTGGGCCGACCGTGTAGACTAAGCGTTAACAACCCCCAAGAGGGTAGCCCTGTAGACGCCCTGAGAACCAGCTATGAGCCCTAGCCGGACGAGCTCCTGGAGCCTCTTATGCGCAGTAGACTTTGGCATGTTGAGCTCGCGGGCAACCTCGCTAGGCCCAACACCCCTCCCCTGCAGCGTCTCCCGGACCACTACTTGGAGGACGCTCCTCAGATCACCGTTAAGCAGTACAGGCCTAAGACCTGCCAGCTCCTCAAGGTAGACGCGCTCGAAGCCTTCACCCTCAATCCTCAGCTTAACCCTGCTAACCATCTCGTCTTCCAGCCCCAGGAGAGCCAGGAGCAGAGACACCACTAGGACCCGGGGCCCACCAGTAAGAGAGACAACAACCCCGCGACAGCCACCCAAGATCTCCCTAACAGTGTTCTTGACGGAGTACACCAGCTCACCCAGCCCAGAGCCAAGGCCCACACCTACAAGCCTGGCATCGACACCCATGCTTGAGGCTATAGGCTTAGCCCTCTCAAACGCCACAACAACACGGCTCCACGAAGACTCATCGACACGGAGAGCAAGAGCATAAGCCCTACTGGGCCGGTGATCCACGAGAGCCCTCAAAAAGAACTTCTCATCAAACCCAAACGACGCTAAGAGACACTCAGCACGCGAGCCCAAAAAGGAGGCCCCCTACAAGACGAGAAGAGGCGACGCGTGCATATAACTCTAGCAGGAGCCTCAGATTACAATTCTCTATTGGGTTCTTCCGTGTTATCAGTCATGGATCGGGACAAGCGTACAAAGCTGAAGCTTACAATTCTCTTTTGAGTTATTCTTCTCTCTCTGGCGTCCATACTCACAAT
>JALTZF010000019.1:0-299 GCA_027046265.1 Pyrodictiaceae archaeon | reverse complement strand
CCTCGGTGTCCTGGCTAGGATGTCGCGTAGCGAGTGTCTTACAATTCTCTTTTGAGTTATTCCTTGCAAGATACTTTATCTTTGGATTGGCAACTATCCATGCATTCAACTTACAATTCTCTTTTGAGTTATTCTCAGGGATGGCTTGATACTATATGGGCTCATAGTATCCGATACTTACAATTCTCTTTTGAGTTATTCTGTTCCGCCTAGCCCAGTGCAGCGCCCCTATAGCCTCGAGCTCCTCGCTTACAATTCTCTTTTGAGTTATTCCTTTAACGTGTCAAATCTTAACAAAA
>JALTZF010000018.1:23087-24596 GCA_027046265.1 Pyrodictiaceae archaeon | reverse complement strand
AGGCCTTACCTTTACGCCCATAACCGTCTACCTTGAGCCTAGAGAGGTAGACTACGGGGTGGTGCGTGAGGCCCTAGAGGGGGCTCTAACGGCTCCTACGCCGGGGCAGGCTGCCAGTACCTTCCTCGAAGTCCTTGTGGCCAGGCTAACCGAGGGCTCTGACTTCACTCTCCCCGGCGGCCTAGACCCGGGGGACGTCCTCCTATCCTGCGCCCATGTAAGCCAAAGGCTCCCCGTCAAACTCAACACCAAGCACCTACCCCTCGTCCTAAGACAGCTCGCCACCGCCTACGACGCCGGCACCCCACGGGACCAACACTTCGCCCTCTGCTTCGAAGGTGTAACAGGCCTAGCCAAGAAGTGCTACGGCACCTACATCGACAAACAATACATAGACAAAGTACTGAACCCTATGCATCTAGCTATTGGCTACACAGCCCCATGTACGGCCATAACACTGGCGTGCGGTTTCCTCACTGGTGATTGGGCCTCTATTATAGGGGATGCTGCAGGTACATGCCTCACACCAACCATAATAGGCCCCTGGATAAAAGGCTCCGTTGAGGAACATATAGAAAAGAGCGGTCAAGCTACTCTCTGGTTCATACCCCTCGATAAATACACCCTCGGTGCTACAGGGTTCCTTGCAGGCGTAGGCGCATATGCGTTCCAGACGTATTACGCCAAACCCGCCCTAAGAAACGTTCTAAACTACTACTACACCCGCCGCTACCAGGTAATAGGCAAGGTTCCAGGGGCCCGGTTCTTCACACTCAACCCCGAGGAGGTCCTCAAAGCCTATGCCCCAGCGCTTCTCGGAGGTAAGGATATCTGGGTAGATACAGAAAAAGCAGGCAAGGCAATACTAGCAATCGTAAAAAAGTCCAAGTCCGTGGAGGAGGCAATAGCAAGAATAGGCCTAGCAAGAGAAGTCTATAAGACAGTATACGAGACAGGAGGAGGAGGGGTTGCAACGGCCTTCCTCGAAGAGCTGGCTGGAACCGGGGACACAATCACGGCACTCAAACGACTAAACCTCAAAAACCTGAAACCTGAAGCATTTGAAGAACTAGGAGATGCCCTAAAAAACATATACAAGGGAGCACAAGTAACATACGACACAGAAAGTAGAACATTAAGTATAAGCGGTGCAACAGACGACCTAGACGAAATAGAAAAGTACACCGGAGAAACAGCTGAAAAGGCTGTAGAAAAGTACGCAGACGAAGTCGAAGAGACCCTCGAAAAGGCGACCAAAGAAGCAGACAAGTCCAGCCTCAAAAAAGGAATTCTCAGGGGTATAGCCTGTAGCCTCGCAGGAGCAGCCGCAGGAGTACTCTCCTACTACAACTATTACAATACAATCACAGGCGTAACACCACAGCTCCAGACACTACCAATAATTTTCGAGGATAACACCCTCACAGTAGGCAGTATAGCGGTGGGAGGATGAGCGAAAGACTGGCAGCGCTGGCAACCATAATCGCAGCAAAACTCCTTGCAAGACGA
>JALTZF010000018.1:0-23077 GCA_027046265.1 Pyrodictiaceae archaeon | reverse complement strand
CCGAGAAAAACCATAACACCGGAAGAAAAGAAGATGTATCCATCTGCGACAAAATACATATTCGGGGAAGCAAGCAAGGAACTTGGAAGAGAGATAGGCAGCCCGTACAGAAACATAGAAGTACACTCGAAAGGATGGGAACTACCCTTCCAATCACACCCCCAGCTAGGAGACCTAGACCGCTGGAAAGAATACGTCAAGAGACGGGCCTGGCTCAGCGCCAACGTTGGAAGCCTGCTCAGCCTCCCCCTCTACTCCGGCACAACCGCCATCATACTCACCCGCGACGGCAGACTCTTCCACCTCCCCCACGGAGAAGATGACTTCGAGACCGCAATCAACGTATGGGAACCCTTCTTCCAATACATCGAAAGAAAGGCCAGAAAAATAGTATCAGAACGCCACATATCCTTCAACCGAGCCGTAGAAGAAGTACTCAGAGAACTCGGTCTCAAATCCTCCAGCCCATACATCAGAGAAGATAAGGACATGAGAGGACAAGCAGAAGTAGTAATATTTGCGGATCACGAGCCACCAGAAAAGAAAAAACAGTTCCTACACACCCTCAAAAAAATATACATGGACGAATTAGGCCTCGACTGGATGCCCATACCCCTAGTACACTCGGACCTCCACGACGTAGAGATAGAGAACTCCGGCTTCAGGAAAAGCAACCAAATCTACATCGAGGAAATCCCAAACATACTCCGAGAACTAGGCATAAACCCCGAAGACCCCACAATCAAAAAACGACTCCAAGCCCTCCAAGGACTACTACACAAGATCCACTGGCCCGACTACTGGGACGCCCGCACCGCCCTCGCCCTCGCAGAAGCCCTCCATGCAGAGGGAAAAATAACAGATCAGGAATATCTCGAGTTCCTAGACCTCGCAGCGAGAGGAGATTCCCTCAAGCTCATAGCAAAGGCCCAAGAACTAGCCGAGAAGCACGCGCCACTAGAAGAAGAAAAACCCTCGGGAGCACCAGTACTCGCAAGACCAGACCGCTACCCAACCCTCACCCAGAAAATACTCCTCAAAACACTCATACTCGGAGAACACCTACGAGAAAACAACAAGGGAGTACACCGCGACCTATACCGCGCACTAAGAAACCTCCTCACCACACCACTCACCACAAGCAACTGGTACCCCCTCCTCACCGAGTGGTTCGAAAACCTCGAAAAAGGCCAGCACATAAGCCCCCTCACCCAGATCATCCAAAAACTACCCATACACCCCACAATCAAGCAGCAAGCATACCGCTACCTAGCACACATAGAGCAGGGCAAACCCATAGACCAAATACCCGAAGAAGAAAAACGGGCATTCAAACAGGTCATAGAGCAGATAAAACAGGCAATATGGCTCAACCCCCAGGGATACGCGCCAGTGCTCGAGCAGCTCGCATACGCCACCGGAATGAACCAAAAAGACGCCGTAAAAGCACTCGTAGGAATAATAGACGACCTAGCCAAAATACACACAGGAGAAAAAACGCCGAGGCAGGTGGGCATAGAACGGGACGCCACACAGGTCATCCACACCATAAAGAACCTCCAAGACAGGGGCAACTACATAGACCCCTACCACCTCACCCAGACCCTCACAAACATCATAGAACAACACATCCAAGACCCCCTCCTAAGAGAAGCCTACAAACAAGCAATCAAACACTACCAAGAAACCACCCACCAAATACCAAGAAACCACGAGTACCTCGAAAAAATAATGGAAAAAGAAAGGGAGCTAGAAGAGAAACTCAAACAACTAACCCACGGAGAGAGAAAGCTAACAGACACAGAAGCCAAGAGAATAACAATGCTCTACCGCACCCTCATGCTCCTCACACCACACCCAACCCTCAAAGAAACCAAGCAGTTCTACAGCCAACTCGCACACAAACTCAAGATAAGAGTAGGGGACGAGGAGTTCCTGCCCGTACACGGCCCCATAGCAGAGGACGTGGCAACCAGCTACTCAGCCATAAGAAAGGCAGGGCCTGAGGAGAAAGAAGAGGTCATCAAAAGGGAAATAGCCAGCTTCGAGCCCCTCTTCCACACAACCCCCCACATCGAGAAGAAGGTGGCCTCGATACTCTCAACCACGTTCCAGCCAGTTGTACCCAGAGAAAAGCACGAGGAGTTCATAAAACACCTAGAGAGGACGCAGGTAAGAAGACCGCTAGAATAAATAACAAGAATTCAGAAGTCGTCGCTCCCGGTACCCTTGTCGCCCATGTGCTTCACCTCTAGTAGTATTTCTTTGAAACCAACTATATAAGCTTATGGGCCAACATATAAACACTACCCAACCTACTCTAGACACATTGTGGGAGGAACAGTGCAGAGTACAGTAGGCCAAGAGACAATAAGGCTGATCAAGGAAATTGTGTTGGAGGAAGCGGAGAAGCTGGGTGTGAGGGTAGAGAAGATCATATTGTTTGGTAGCCGTGCAAGAGGAGACCATAGAGAAGAAAGCGACTACGACATACTAATAGTAGTTGAGAGAAGACTTAGCTGGAAAGAGTTCTCCAGGTTTCAGTCACGAGTGAGGGTAAGCCTGTTCAGGCTTCTTGGCAGAGAGATTGACCTCATAGTCGTTGATAAGGAATGGTTTGAGGAGAGGAGAGAAGTGTGGGGGACTCTCGAGCACATAGCTATGACTGAAGGCGTGATAGTGTGAACGTAGCTTGTGAATGGGTAAGAAGGGCTTCTAGCGATCTTAGGGCAGCACAAATACTACTAGAAAACGGGCTCTACGATGAGTCGGCCTTTCATTCTCAGCAAGCAGCAGAGAAGGCCTTGAAAGCACTGATTACTGCTCTTAGGCTAAGGCCGCCAAGGACTCACAGCATAGAGCGTCTATTAGCACTAATCGAGGATAAAGTGGACGTTGCATGGGCTTACGAGGACAGCCTACCTGTACTAACCTACTACGCTGTAGAGGCACGCTACCCGGGACCACACGTTACTAGGGAAGAAGCAGAGAAGGCACTAGAACTCGCAGAGAAAACCCTAGAATGGGCTAGGGAGAAGCTGGGAGAGATAGGGATAGAGTGCTAATGCAGGCACCTCGGGCACCTAGTACTTTGCTTGGTGAAGTAGCGGCTAGGATAAAAATACCGGGGAGACTATGAGCTTGAAAGAGAAATAGATCAATTCACAGAACTTCCCCTAAAAGTTCTTCTGGGAGTTAGCAAATAGCTCTAGGAGAGCGAAAATTTATACTAGCAGGACTAGGTACTAGCATTATCATCTATACCATGGATAATAAAGTAGGTTAGCGCGTAAGAGCAACAAAAATAACGAAAATAATGAAGCATGTTCTAGGGTGCTTGGAGATCGCATGGCTCTCCTTTCGTGTCTTGGCCGAGGCCCTCTACGTGGTGAAGAGGTACACTACAGCAATAACCATAGCTCATAGCACAAAGCACAAACTTATACACTCGCAAAAGGGCTGAGCGTAGTCCACGGCACGCATTTGGAAACATTACATTCACTCATGTACCACTTTTGGATTGCTTGCTTGCCTACACTTATTCCAGCAACAGTGTAGAGTAGATCACAACAAGGGGTGAGAAATCCTTAATAAGAGAATACTAAGAGTAGTGAGTTCCTTCAAACATACCGAGATATTAGGCACTCCATTGTAAGAGTATTGTGTGGGAGAAGTGGTGGCCCAGACTATTAGTAGGGAGATTCTAGAGGCTATTAAGAAGGTTGTCCTTGAGGAGGCGGAGAAGCTGGGTGTGAGGGTAGAGAAGATCATATTGTTTGGGTCAAGAGCAAGAGGAGACCATAGAGAAGAAAGCGACTGGGATATACTAGTGGTAGTGAAGAATAAGCTTAACAGGAGGACAAAGATCGATTTATCGGTGAACATAGGTTCTAGGTTGTACGATATAATGGGTACACCTATAGACGTTGTTGTAGTCTCAGAGACGTATTGGAGAAAGTATCACTCAACACCAGGCACAATACTGTACCCTGCTAGTAAAGAGGGAATCCCAATTGCTTGAGGATATTGTGTGTAAATGGATAAAGAAAGCCGAAAACGACCTAGAGATAGCTAAGATAATAATAGGAGAGGGATTTTACGGTGAATCAACCTTCCACAGCCAACAAGCAGCAGAGAAGGCGTTGAAAGCACTCTTGGTAGCCCTTGATGTTCAACCACCTAAGAGCCACAATATACACTTCTTACTTAAACTCTTAGAAGAAAATGGCGTAGATACCACGATACCTAGGAGAATGAGGGCCGAAAAGCTGACAATATACGCGGTGGAGGCTAGGTATCCTGATTTTGGGGAGGAGCCTTCAGCTAGTGAGGCGCGGGAGGCTTTGAGTATTGCAGGGAGGGTTGTGGAGTGGGTTAGGGAGAAGCTGGGGGAGATGGGGGTAGAGTGCTGAAATATAAAGCACCTCTAGTGACAAGTAAGATACTGGCAAGGGGGAGCATTGAGTAAAACAGTAAGCCATGAAGTTTTGAAGCTAATAAAGCAGATTATTCTCGAAGAAGCAGAGAGCCTGGGAGTAAGAGTAGAGAAGATTATACTGTTTGGTAGCCGTGCAAGAGGAGACCATAGAGAAGAAAGCGACTACGACATACTAATAGTAGTTGAGGGTAAACCAGATAGAAGGATTAGGAGACTATTGTCTGCTAGGATTGGAGCAAGAGTCGCCCATGAGTTATTGGTGCCGGTAGACGTCATTGTTACGACTAGAGAGCGGTGGCAGAAGTACTCAAGAGTTGTAGGTTCAATAGAAGAGGTGGCAGCCAGTGAAGGAGTCTCAGTATGAGCGAGAAGTAGTGTGTAAGTGGCTTAGGAAGGCAGAGAAAGACCTTGGGGCTGCGTCACTCCTCTTACAAGAAGATTTCTTTGGTGAGTCAGCCTTTCACTCTCAGCAAGCAGCAGAGAAGGCGTTGAAAGCAATTCTAATAGCTATTGGCCAGCGTCCTCCAAGGACTCATAGACTGGAGTTGCTATTAGAACTCATAGCTAGGCATAGTATAGACATAGAAAATATCCGAGAACTCGATCTTGGAACACTTAGTGATTACGCGGTGGAGGCTAGGTATCCTGATTTTGGGGAGGAGCCTTCAGCTAGTGAGGCACAGGAAGCTCTGAGTATTGCAGGGAGAGTCGTAGAATGGGCTAGAGAAAAACTGGGAGAAATAGGGGTAAACTGCTAAATACAAAAGACCCTCCTACAAAAGGTACCTGTATGAGGGAAACCTGGCCAGAGGACGGTCGTAGTTAAGGCTAATGTGCTGATAAGCTCAATGAATAAGGCTTTTCCATGTACACCCTGGCTCTCTAAGCATAGTTGCAACTTTACCCTACCCATATCCTTAGTCGTACATCATGCCAAGAGTAGTATGTGGTAAGCAGGGCCTCACAAGAGATAACCAGATTAGGAGAACGACTAATACAGGGGCTCTATGTGCCTACTATGACTTGTGGCCTCTTAGCTTTGGTCCTCCCTCCATGAAGCCTTCGGGGTAGTACATGTCTTCTATGCTTCTAAACCCATACATGGCCATTAGCCTCCCTATACGCGTCTCCTCAGGGCTTACCCCCTGCTCGAGTTGTTTCTCAGTCTCCCCATCTCCTACATACTCGAAGTACAACGTCTCATTTGTTTCTAAGGCCTCCGCGGCAACCCTGACAAGAACCTTGTCCAGGCCGAGGCTCCTCGCCAGGCCCCAGTTAATGGTGTAGAACTCTATCCAGCCACGATAATGGGGTGGGCGCCCAGCAAAGAACCTAACATAGGCCACGTGCTTACCCCTGTAGAGCACTTCGTAGCTATACATCTCCCGTATACGGGGCTTCCGGAGACTCCTAACCTCAAGCCCAGCCCTCTCTAGCCCCTCTAGAAGACACTCTAAACACGCCAAGGTGGGCCTCCAGAGAGCTTGTAGCGCGTTACACCTGCATAATAGGTTTTTAACGGTGATGGCAACGTCGGTAACTCTTGTTAGTCTGTGTTGTGTTGTTGTGAGTGTTTAAGTAAGTTGTAGAGGAGTTTGTCGAAAGTTACTATGTCCAGGTCTTCAACCACACATTGTCTTTGCAGCATTTTGTTTAACTTTACTAGTTCGCTGTAATTGTTTTTGCTTGTAGCACTAATCCTTAACACCTTGTACTCATTCCTACACTTTAGAAGGATCTCTACATAGTCATCTTCATATACTAGGTCACCAACAATAATGCCTCCAATAATTAGAACAGACCTGAACCGGCTAAGCCCAGGTTTTATATGTGTGGTCATTAATAGCGTTAAGTTCTTGGCATAAACCTGGAGGAATTCATCTATAGCAAACCTTGAGCCCACATCGATATTAGCATAGGGCTCATCGAGGACTACAAGCTGTGGCTTGCAGAGGAGAGAAGCAGCCAGCATTAGTCGACGCTTATAACCCTGTGATAAGGTGTTTATCTTAGCTCTATAAAACACATTCAAGCCTAAGGCCTCAGCTACATCACTATAATCGCATCCTCTCAACTCTGAGAACATGGCTAGATAGTCCTCAACAGTCATGCTGCCTGGTAGAGTAGTCTTTTCCGGCATAAATCCTATGTTATGCCTCATCCTGTCAAAGCCAGCTTCCCTGACATCCTCACCGAAAACTCTTACGACTCCTTTGTCCGGCCTAGTAAGACCCATTAATATCTTTATGAGAGTAGACTTTCCACTCCCATTAGGGCCTACAACTACGAGTTTATCACCTTGTTCAACCCTTAAATTTATATTTCTTAACACCCATCTACCACTATACCTCTTCCACACACCCACAACCTTTATGGCAACACTCTCGCCTCTACCCATGCATCTACACCTTTACATTCTTCTACTCGCACATAGACCATTGTTAGTTCGGGCTCGTTAATCCTTAGTATGGAAGTATTATTACATGAGAGAAGTAAGCTGGCATTTATTCCACCAACCATGCTTACATTGATTGAGGCTTCTCCCGCTCCGTGACACGTAAGCCCTATTTCGAGCAGTCTTGGGGAGGTTATATAGACTAGAAAACCGTCGGTAAAACCCTTACTGCACATGACGCGCATATCGTAAGTGTACACGTCTGAGTAGAGATGTCTATGGATGGTATAGAGGGAAAGAGCTATTACCATGATTACTGCTATGATCCATGCCATAGAGTACAAGTGTTGTCTCTTCAATATACCTCCCTCCTAGCCATAACTATGTACACCACAAAGGCAACCAAGGCAAGAACGCCTACTTGAATTGCTAGGGAAGCAATCATAGAAGCTTGCACCTCTATTCCAAAGAGTCTCTTTGATACATTAGCAATCCTAGCCAGAAGGCCAGGATAGCTTAGAGCAACTATTGAAGCTGTTATACCCGCTAGTAACGCGGATATAGCATTCCAAGCAGAAGCAACGTAAATTAGTGCTTCTAGTAGGAGAACTGTAGAGAATGTAAGAAATAATGATGATGAGCCTACAAATTTGTCCGAGAAACTACAAGACGGGCACACATAAAATGTTATGGGGATGATTAGTACAGCCGTATAGACAAGACTGGATAGTAGCGCAACACTAGTAATCACTAAATAGTACCTTCTTACACCTATTGATGCAATTACTTGCAATGCTCTGTGTACACTAATAGCATCGAGTGCTACTGCGTAGAATATTGATGCAAAGAGAATTGTGAGCGGGAGACCAACACTGTAGAATGTTGTGCTTACGTCTTCTAGGATTATCCATGCATACTCCTTGTTGACTAGACCATACTTACTAGCCATTTCTTGGACTAACAAACCAAAATCATGATGTGATGTATACCCCCTACTAATAACTGGCAATGGACCCTTAATAGTGAGCGATAGAGTATGGAGCACATCTGTGTACTCAAAACTATAAAAATCTTGGAATCCAACACAGTAATACCGTGAAGTAATACTATTTACCGGGTTGACTATAGTGTAGGCAGTAAAGGTTAAGGTTATAATGAAGGTAGCTAACACCGTCCTATTAAGTACTAAAATACGCATCATAGCTTCCTCCTCTTCCTCAAATAGAATATTAACATTGCCATAACAAGACTTGCCAAGACAACTAAAGGCGTCCACCCACACAGCTTACAACCATCCTCCCGTGATGGATCGCCATAATAGCCTATGTTGATAGAGTATGGGTCAATCTCATTGTATTCTATGTTATTGACATATAGGTAAAGTACAAAGTGTGAAGTATTGTTCTTAGAATTGTTAATTGAAACTTTTAATGGTACTAGATTTAGCGATGTTGGGTAGCTATATATGTACTTCACTACTGGCAACGGGTTAGCCCACATTGACTCTACATAAGGGCTTAGAGTCTGCGAAGACGCTTCAACATAGCTTAGACGGGGATTCTTACCCAATAAAGCATCCACTACTAGATCATATACTGGAGTAAGATCACTGCCAGTCATCCCGGATTGCTGGTCAGACAACATGGGCTCAAAATACTTAATCTTAGTAAATGCTGGCATACTTAGGCTTTGTATAGCAGCTTCTAGCTGAGAAACATAAAGTGGGTTTATGAGAGACGCAACTATTTCTGAGACCTCTCTTACTTCAGGCATTTCACCATATTTTGCAAACTTTTTAAGGTATTTTACCATTGTGATCTCAACATTGAAACTGTAATACTGTAGCTCAACTTTATTCTCTAATGCGTATTTTACCTCTGTAGCATTACGGGGGAAAGTTATGTAGAATGGAAGAAAGTTTCCTATCTTCTTCGATCCCTCATAAACATCACCATTTTCAATTCTATATAGAGGACTAATCAACAGTAAAGTATTCTGAGCACAACCCTCCACATTGCCCTTCACAGACCCACATACAGAGTTCACCCAATAAGCCTCACTATCCGCTACAATCTCCCAGCCCTTGGCGAGCGGCAATGTAGCATTGATTACAATCTTGACTAGGGTAGCATTAGTACTGTTGTGCACAACATACACTCTACCCTTTACCTTTAAGACTACTGGCAAAGGATCGGTAGTACAGGGCCCACCCGGTACTTCTATGCGTAAAGCATTGTTTTCACGCAGTACTCTCACACTGGCACCTGCATTATACCTACAAGAAGTCTCAACAACTATTCTATCTATCCCCTTCAACAAGCGTAAAACATCATTGTGAAAACTAGTACCCTCAATGTATTTGATTATATTCCTAGCATCTATAATATATGAAACACCAACTGACATATTGGTATTCCTATACTGAACAGTTATTGGCGTAAAATTATCATAGGCTAGAAGGCCAAAACCATCAAACTCATAGAGGACCCTCAACCGATCTTTGCTAGACACATTAGAGTACGCATTCGCATACATAAAACTCGGCATAGTGAGTGCAAGTACCAGTAGGGTTAGAAAAAGAGTTGATTTCACCTTAGCCATCCTTCATCCCCAACTGTATTCTAGTTTGATGCAAACGTTACAGTACCATATGCTGTACTTGAGTGGTGATAGTTGAGTTGAGGGCAACCCCCCAGGAATCCTGTAGAGCCATAGTAGAAGTCGAAGAATCCCTTAAGGTTATACTTTACAGCCTTAATTGGTATTCGTATTAGTAGCCTATTTCCTGCATCGATTATAGTAAACTTTACCCCAGCTACTTTCAGTGATGCCTCCAGATCGCTACTATACTCTAGCTCAACGTATTCTGGACCATCTACGATGCTCCTAGAAGCTGAATACCATTGAAAAACTACATCGTAAAGTGTTGCACCAGTTATAGGTGCGTACCAAGGACAGTTATTCTTCGCTTTGACACCGTATCCTGTACTATAACTGACATAGTACTTCTCCCCTTTGATACTGATGTACCTACCAGCTATGCCAACAACTCCTACAGCTTTATCGTCCCAATTTACGGTGGCGGTATAGCCATTACTTAAGCCCACCTTTGTGCTTCCCGCATTAAAGCTCCCCGAAAAAGTTACTGCAGCCGTACCAATAACATCACTTCCTTGTACAACACTTCCCTGCGAGTTAACATACGTCGTGTATAAGTACGCACCTATTCCAGCTACAGCAACTAAGACCACTAAGGCAACAACCCAAGTAGCTACACCGCGCAACTTTGCCATTCACCTCATCACGTGCATCTCTATTCTCGAGAGAGCTGACACTAGCTTTCACAAATGTTATATATGTTATTCCAAGACCTACTTTCAGATCTTGGAATAACATATAAAAGAGTCTGAAAAATGCAATAACAAAATATCTGACTGATAGAAACTCGATATATTATTTCTAATAATATATAGACCTAATGTGTATTAATTCTTTTGTCTAAGCTACGCTCCATGTAAAGATTCGTGAAAACACATCACAAGAAGCAAGGTGTGCTACTAGTACTATTGTACTGAGTTCATGTGTTTCAAATTTTATTTTGGTATGGTTATAGGTAGCATGTCTACAAAACTAAGTATATTAACTGTTTATGCTTTTCCGTGGTTAAGGATGCTAACTGCTTTTACTATGTTTTCTAGCTTCATTAGGCCTATCCTGTATGCTTTCTCTTTGTCCCCGTCCTCTGTTGAAAGTCCTCCAAAGCCACAGTCTGCTGATACTAGGTCTATTCTCCATCCTGTCTTGTTTGCTATTCTCTCTAGTAGCTTTCTTATCTCCTCAACAGTCTCCACTATGGGCTTCTTAGAGCTTGCAACGCCTGGGGCCAGGGTCTTATTGTTTTCTTCTAGTTTCCTTCCATCTATGGCGTCTACGTTTTGTGGATTGTCGTGGAATTCGAAGTTTAGTATGTCTAGTACCTCTGAGCGTGTAAGTAGTTCAAATAGTCTTGGTGATATGCGTCCGCAGACGTGTATGGCGTGTTCGCCGGGTAGGCTCTTGTAAACCTTGCTGAGGACCTCTAATATGTCGTCTTCGGTGTAGCCGAAGAGTAGTCTTCTGCGCCCAACAATTACGCCGAGGAAGGGCTCATCAGTAAACAGTACTGTGTACCCCAGATTTGCCATGTACTCTACATGTCTCCTCACATACTCAACTATGTACTCTACAAGCTCTTTCCGTGCGACAAGAGTGTTGTCTAGTGTGGCTGGCTTCTCTGCGTCAACGTAGATCCTCGAGGACAAGGTGAAGACGCCAGTGACGGGGGCTCTGAGGCCCTTGAACTTGTACCCTTTCTCCCGGATAACCCTAATCGCTTCTTCCGCCTCAGGTATGTAGGGTTTGTGTCTTCGTGCACCCTCTAGGGCTTCAATACTGCTCAAGTAGTAGAATTCCCCTTTCTTTACTAGCACCCTCTCCTCTACGAGGGGCTCGAGGTATATGTCGACAAAGCTCCTCATCTGAGGGTATGGCGGCACATCAATGCCAATGCTATGTAGGTCGCCTAGTATTCTCCCAATATTCTCTATGCTATGGGGGAGAGGAAAGCTTCCAACATGGCTTGTGCGTATATTCATGGCTCCACACTCCTCACACTACAACCTTTAAGGGGTACACGCATTTGAAGGATTCCCTGCAACGCCTGGGCCTCCTAGTTCCTTGGCGTCTTATCGTGTCTAGTCCTCATGTCTGGAGCTAGCCTAGTAGGTGGAAGTGGGTGTTTAGTAGTGGTACTTTATACTTTTAAGGCTCAAGTGATGCACATACAAGCTGGGAGTGTTCCCCTTAACGAAATACTCAAATCTGACTACTCTACTTTCCAGAGGAGAGTCTAGTGGCTGAGGGTAGCATGGTTCTGCAGAAGGTTTCCCCGGGATTACTTGTCATACTACGTGTTTATGCCCGTAGAATGTTTGGGAAGGAATTGTACGATTTGACTAGAGAGGAGTATGAGCTTCTTGTCGAGAAGCTGTTTCCTAGGCAGAAGAACATTCTCATGGAGTACTATGATAGAGGTATTAGACGTAGAAGACTCAGTTCAAGCCGTCACTTCCAGGTTAGAGGCCCTAGTCTTTTTGGCGATGATGCACTACCAGCTTAGGCCTCTAACCTAACCTTCCCAGCATTGTCTGGTTAGAGTGGGGACAAGCCCTTTTCTCGTGTAGTATAAGCTTATTCGTGCAGCCTAGTGCCCGTTTTGTTGCGGGTGGTAGCTGGGCATTGCCTAGCAGGCGTAGTATTGAGGATAAGCTCTACCAGTGTCTCGTAGAGTTGGATCGTAGCTGTGTTATTGAGTCTATCAAAGATCTGTTAGGGATGGGGGCTAGGGCTACTGATATTGTTTTAGGGCCTATGAGTAGGGCTATGGAGGAGATTGGGCGTTTGTACGAGGAGGGAGAGTACTTTATTGCTGAGCTTATGGAGGCTGCTGAGATATTCAAGGAGGCAATGAAGATTCTTGAGCCATTGATAAGAGAGGAGGCCAAGGAGATAAAGGGCGTTAAGAGGCTTAGGATAGTTCTTGCTACTGTGAAGGGTGATGTGCACGATATAGGTAAGAGTCTTGTAGGTGTTATGCTCCAGGCTGCGGGACATGAAGTTATAGATTTGGGTGTCGATGTTGATGTTGAAAAGATTATTGAGGCTATTGAGAAGTATTCTCCTGATATTGTCGGTCTTAGTGCCCTCTTAACAACTACTTCTAGGTATATGAGGACTGTTATTGAGGAGCTTGAAAAGAGGGGGCTTAGGGGTAAGGTCAGAGTTATTGTTGGTGGTGCAGCTGTCAACAGGGAGTATGCTGAGTCTATCGGTGCTGACGGCTATGCTGCTAATGCTATTGAGGCTGTCAAGCTTGTAAATAGTATTGCTGGTGGTAGCAGTGGGCACTAAGGAGTGTAGTAGGGTCAAGGTTATCGTTAAGGAGCGCACCGTTATAGAGGCTTGTAGAGGAGAGAATCTAGGCAGAATACTTGCAAAGCATGGTGTAATGCCTCTCCCCTGTGGTGGGCGTGGACTTTGTGGTCTTTGCCAGGTAAGAGTCTCTGGGGGGGTTAGCCCGCCAACGGGTAATGAGGTTTTGAGGGGGTTCACTGGGAGGGAAAGGCTTGCATGCCAAGTAAGAGTCGTTGGGGATGTTGAAGTTGAGCCATTGTTGAGGGTTACTAAGCGTTTAAGAGTGCCAGCTTATTCTCTCGAAGTACCTGTTACGAGTGTGAATCCTCTAGCTCGCCCCGTGGAGGGGCCTCTTGTAGAGGCTTCAAAGCCTGTGATCATCGGTGGAGAGTACTCGCCTAGACTCATACTTGTTGCAGACGAGTACATGGCCGCTACTAGGGGGTCTCCAGAAAAGATCCTACTAGTAGATATTGGTACAACGAAGATAGCATACCAAGTACTAGGCATGGACGGGGGGGTTGAGGATGAGGGTGTGACGGCTAACCCACTAAACATTTATGGAGCTGACATTGTTTCGAGGATGACAGTATTCAATGAAGACCCCCAGCTCTACAGAAAAGCGGTTAAGACTCTCAGAGACGAGTTGGCCAGTATTGCAGAGAAGTACAATCCAGGACTCATACTAGCAGCAGGTAATAGTGTAAACACACACATACTAGCAGGACTACCTCTCAACACTCTTGCTGTGAAGCCCTTTCAGCCCCTAGCTAGGGGCCCCTTCATACTCTACGCCAAGGGGCACCCTATTGTGACAGCGCCTCTTATAGCTGGTTTTGTCGGCGGTGACGCCTACTCTGTTCTCGTGGCTTCTCTTGCCTTAAATCCTCCAAGACCATATCTTATCATAGATATTGGCACTAATACTGAGACACTCCTAGTAACAAGAGACAAGATATACGCTACGAGTACACCAGCAGGGCCCGCCTTTGAAGGACACCTGGCTAGCAGCTCCACAATATACCATGGAGGCATATACCGTGTAGGCATAGAAGGCCTAGGCGATTCTGGCAGACCAGTATTCATGTACGAGAGTATTGGTGAGCCACGTGGATTCCTTGGCACTGGAGTGATAAGTATTATGGCTGAACTGCTAAGGAAGCGCCTCATCGATGAGACGGGGAGGATAATTCGTGGCTACACAAGGCTACACGGCGTAAAGGCATTCGTAGTAGATGATAAGCGTGACATAGTGTTTACTCAGAAGGACATTAGAGAGTTCCAAAAAGCATACTCTGCCGTGAAGACGTCATGGCGTATAGTGCTGCGTGAAGCCGGCTTATCACCTAATGAGCTTAGGGTAGTATTCATAGCTGGCACTTTTGGGTCGGCAATTGATAGGAGAGACTTAATAGACTTAGGCTTAGTCCCTGTGTGTAGCGAAGAAAGGATAGTGTATGGCGGCAACATGGTTCTCTCTGGGCTTCGCGTCATGGCTCTCGACTCGAAGTACTACACGATGTATGAGAGCTTGGCACGGCAGATCGTGCACATAAACTTGGCTGAGCACCCCAGCTATACTAGTGAGTGGCTAGAAAACCTCAACATCACAAACTCCTGTGATAATAGGTAAGACAATGTGAGGGGATCTAGGGCCTCTACTAGGGATACATTGTTCTACTAGTCTCAACGGTGTTTTCTCCAGAGCAATAGTGCTAATACAGAGATAACTAGGACTAGTAAGCTAGTATTGAGCCAGGCCTCTGTTTGCCTGGAGGATGGGCTAGAGCTGGATATAGTGGTAGGATACTCTTCTTTTGAAGCTGATTGAGCTAGTGTCCCTAATGTTTGTCCACTCTCTTGGTGTGCAGAGGTAATAATCTCTGTTAGCACACTAGTATTCAGTATAGCTACATCTTCTCCCGTTACTGTATGAGTGTTTGTGGCATTTTCACTGTAATTGCCTCTAGCATAGTTTATGTCTAGTGTAATGTTTAGCTGGGACACTGCCGTATTATTCTCTTGAAGTGTATTTGTGTGGTTTGTTGAGGGCACGCATGGGGGGAGGCCGCACGGGAGTTCTTGCATTGCTTTGTAGGCTTCATGCAGTATAGCTACTTCTCTTCTCGTCAAGCCAGGGATGTTTCTTCCTGCCATCCACGCCTCGAGAAGACGGATTTTGAGCGTATAGTTGCTTGTTGAGTTATACAAGTAGTATACTAGCCCTGTTGACGTATTAAATGCAATGAACCCTGACGGATTGTATATTGATGGGTATACGAGCATGCCTACCGACTTATCTAGGCTGAGTGCAACTTCAAAGTAGTCCACGCCAGCATCAGCTATTATTGATTGCGAATCAACTATGGGCCATAAATTGTTGAGTGTGAAGACACTACTGTATTCTATGGTTTTTTCCTTAATTATCCTTGTTATGTTGATTTTGATGCCACTAAGACTTAGTATTCTGCCTATAGCTTCCTCTGATCCATTATACTCTACAAGCTTAGCAGTAATAGTGGCGTTATATGAGGATTTGGTTGGTCCTGTAATGCTAACAGTTAGATTGACTATTACGTAGCTTTTGTCCCTCATGGTCAAATATAGCATATACGTGAACCTGCTATTGTCTAAAGAACCGTCATAGCTCATTGCTTGGGGTAGTATTACTAGTGCACATATGAGAGCTACTGATAGAAGCACAGTATAAGCGCCTTTTATGTCTGCTCACCGTGTTTTGCCAGGAAGAGTAATTTTAGTGTTATAACCTGGCTTTGATTGAGTTAAATCAAAACCTAATTACAGTTACTCAGTTATAATCGGTGTTTTGCGCGCAAGTCATGATCCCTGCATACGTTACATGAGTCTTTTCGTGTTTCATGAAATTAGTGTCTTGGGGTAGTTCTTCTAGGAAGTTGTAGTTCTGCTGAATAGTTTTTGTATGTTTTTCCAGTACATCCTTAGAGGGTGACTTGATGGTAGTCTTGTCCCTTTCCTTCTAAGCATATAGCCTAGGAGAGACTCTACTGTTGCCACACTCTTCACGATGTACTTTATCCTCCCTATCGGCCCGTACATTACATAGTCTGCTCCAAATACTCTAAGCATAGCAGCTATAGTTCCATGAATAGCTATCATCCCTTCAACTCCAACAACCTTTTTTGCAACTGGGCCAAGAGCATTTGCAGGAGCACACCCTGCTGGGAGCCCGTGTCTTCTCTTTACCATGTTTATGGTCTCAGCACTAATAGCAATGCTTGCTGGATCTATCACTATGGCGTCTACAATGGGGTTCTCGATGCCAGCCTCCTTGGCTATCCTTAGTAGTTTTTCTTCTAGTAGGCTAAGCCTCTTTTCTGCTGGCATAGACTCGTAGGGGTTGCGCGGGTCAAAAGCCATGAGTACAGCTGTCTTTATACCACTCTCCTCCAAGGCTTCAATTTCCTCTCTAGTACTGTCAACGTAGATGCCGTTAGCGATAACCCTGTCTTCAAGCCCAAGTTCTCTCGCCATAAGATAACTTCTAGCCCTACCAGCAGGGTCAGGACTGTCAAGGAATAGTGGAATGTCGAATTCAGCGACAAAAGGCATTATTTTCTCTACACTCTCAACACTAGGGAAGATGACGTCAAGGCCGAAGACTAGGCCATGTTCACCAGCAAGAGAGACAGCATTGTCAATACTCTCTTTGGCTGCCTCACGGTCAAAATCACCTTTTTCATTCTTCAACAACTTATCTCCCATGTAGAATATAGAGGCGACAAGCCATAATGGATTCTTGCCAGGTAGTCCACCGATCACATAACGTCCTATGCGCACTTCACGTTGCTCAACCCAATCATGATACACTGCTTGTTACCCCTCCCTACAAGCGTACAAGTAGAGCAAGACAACAAAAATGCTATCCTGGATACACAACTGCAAAACAGGCAACCTAGTTGGCGGCCATCTTGCCAGTGTAAATAGTTTGGCTCAAATAGCGGGTCTGGTAGCACGGGTTTTAGGTCTTGAGCTTAGTATTCTCCCCATCTCGGCTTTCGCGGCATTGATGAATAGTAATTTGGTTTACACTTATAGTGTGTTGAGAGTATGGCTTTTGCCTTCTCTATAGACTCCTCCATGCCTGGTCTTATTAATGCAACAAATACGCCAGTATAGGGATCTATGCCAGCAGCTCCTCCCTCGTCTACTATGATTCTCCTAGCTCTCCTGTAAGGCTCTGGTGCAGCATAGTCCCATGGACTCTCTATTTGTGACAGTTTCATAGTGTGCTTGGTCCAGCCCTGTTCAGCTAATAATACTGGGAGAATAGAAGCGGCTTGGATCAGTTGGGCATGTTTACTAGCTTCTACAGCAATAACGGGTTCTTTTATGCTCCAGCAAGGCTCGATGACGTGGACTATTGCATCTATAGGGCCTGGCAGGGCGGCTATGAGAGGGGGTTGTTCTACGCCTATGGCTGGCAAGTCTAGGTAGGCTGCTGCTGCATGGGGAAGCAGGGGTTTGCCAAGGCTTGTAGCGAGGGCTCTTGACAGGGTTAGAGCTATATCGCTTATTGCTGGCTCTATGCCAAGCATAGTTGAGACAGCGCGGACAGCTGCTCCAGCCAGTGAGGGGGCTAGGATTTTTTCTACACCTCTAGCATCTACTAACACACGTATACGAGCCTCTTCACCTATACCCTCAAGCAAGAACCTTACAGTATTAGCAATGACGCGGGCAACAAGACTTTCTGCACCCCGGACATCAACAGAAATGCCTTCATGATACAAAACCTCTAGTGTTAAACGTCCAGCCCTCTTCTCTAGTGCTAATGCAGCAGCTCCAGCCAAGGGCCCGGGAAAGCCAACAACAAGAGGGGCTTCAATACTGTATGCTTTTAGAGCCAACTGAATATACACCTCACAACGCAACAGCTTATCGAAGAAGTGTACCATGAAAAATGCTCTTATGGCTCAACACAAGGATACGAAGAAGGCTCTCGAGTAACCACCGTAATATATTGTGGTAGTTTGCTGAGGGTAAAATATGGTTTCTCGACTCCTTAGTGACACGGTTTGGTTGAAGTCTTAACTTCTTTGAGGAGGATGCGTCTTAAAAATAGTCGTTGTAGTGGTATGGCTTTTTACCTAGTCTCTACTTAAGTAAATGAGACAATTATTCTTTGAAGAGCCTTTGACCGCACATATTGGGTTGTTGCGTGTTGTAGGGATCCCTCTTTGTGTCTTGTTTGCTGTGAAGCTAAGCCTATTAGTGGTTTCAGAGTCCACACTAGGATTAGAAGGTGTTGTTTAATGCCTAAGAAATATAGTTTTGAAAGTTATCATGAATACCTTTCTCCTGGATACACGCCAGACCCCGACAATGATATTGTAGCTGTTTTTCGTGTAACGCCTGCTGAGGGTTTCACTATAGAAGATGCTGCGGCAGCTGTGGCTGCTGAGAGTAGTACTGGTACGTGGACTACCCTTTACCAGTGGTATGACCGTGAGAGAGTGAAGAAGCTAAGTGGTAAAGCCTACGAGATCTATGACTTAGGCGATGGAAGTTATATTGTTAGGATAGCATACCCTGTAGAGCTGTTTGAGGAGGCAAATATTCCTGGGCTATTGGCTAGTATTGCTGGCAACATATTCGGGATGAAGCGTGTAAAGGCTATTAGGCTGGAGGACATTTATCTTCCAAGAAGCTTCCTTAAAGGCTTCAAAGGCCCCTCCCGCGGTGTCCGGGGTGTACAAGACATTTTCAGGGTCTATGATAGGCCTATTGTTGGTACTGTGCCTAAGCCCAAGGTGGGTTATAGCCCGGACGAGGTAGAGAGGCTGGCCTATGAGATCCTCAGCGGCGGCATGGACTATATTAAGGACGATGAGAACCTTACAAGCCCGAGCTACTGTCGCTTTGAGGCCCGGGCAAAAGCGATTATGAGGGCTATAGAGCGTGCTGAGAAGGAGACAGGGGAGAAGAAGGCGTGGTTTGCAAACATTACTGCTGACATTAGGGAGATGGAGCGCCGCCTTAAGCTAGTAGCAGATCTTGGAAACCCCTACGTCATGGTAGACGTCGTCGTTACAGGGTGGAGTGCACTAACCTATATCCGTGACCTAGCAGAAGAGTACGGGTTAGCAATCCATGCCCACAGGGCAATGCATGCAGCGTTCACTCGCAACAAGTATCACGGCATCTCAATGTACGTGCTGGCAAAACTGTACCGTGTAATAGGCGTAGACCAGCTCCACGTGGGTACAGCTGGGGCAGGAAAGCTAGAAGGCGGGAAGGCTGATGTTATAAGGTATGCACGCATACTCCGCGACCAGCACTACAAGCCAGACAAAGACGACGTATTCCACATGGAGCAACCAATGTGGCATATCAAGCCAGCAATGCCAGTATCGTCTGGCGGGCTACACCCTGGGAACCTGCCAATAGTATTGGAGGCGCTTGGTATGCCAATAGTACTACAAATAGGCGGAGGAGTAGTAGGCCACCCGGACGGCCCACGAGCAGGCGCAGCAGCTGTGAGACAAGCGCTCGAGGCAATAAAGCAGGGCATACCCCTAGATGAGTACGCAAAACAGCACCGTGAACTCGCTCGTGCACTGGAAAAATGGGGGTATACACGCCCAGTATAAAACAGCTAGGCATAGCATCTATGAGAACAAGGTGTCCTCATAAACGTACACTAACCCTCAAACTGGCAATACAACAGAAAGTAGTACTACACTAGCTATCTTCATGGCTGCAAGAGCCCTTAATAGCGCATATGACCCAAAACGAAACCACCTTCCCCCGATACCTTAATCGTTCACCCTTTCTATGCTACAGGATTAGCATCCCAAGGCTTACTAGTATTACCCTGTGATGTAATCTAGATTTACTACATCAACTATGCTGCTTGCCTTGCGGAATAGTCTCTGGTCCTCAGTCACGAGTACTAAGTCGTGTTTAGCTGCTAAAGCTATGTATGAGGCATCGTACACTGTAACTCCTTCAGATACGGCTATCTTGAATATTTCTTCCTCTAGACCTCTAGGCTCTAGGATGACCATATTCCTAATAAGCTCTGTGAAGTCGTTAACTAGGGATCTAGCCTCCTCGGGACTAAGCCTACGTAATAGAGTAGCTTCCTTCCAAAAAGCGTTTATCACCTCGTACACTGTAAGCCACTGAAGCGCTTGGCCACCCAGGGGTACCAGTTTAGCCTCCTTAATCGCCCTAACTATACTTGATGCATCAAATAAGTAAGTGGGCTTAATCATCTCGTATCCCTGTCCTCGCGGATTAACCTCACCAGCTCCTCTACATCTATCTTGGCAAGTATATCCTGCTTCTCCTTCAGCCTCTCCTCTAGTCTTAGCAGCTTACGCCGACGCACCTCCTCTTCAAGAGCCCTCCTTATAAGCTCAGAAACATTGATGTTTAACCGCCTAGCCTCCTCTAACAACTCCCTCCTAACCTTAGCGGAAACAGTAACATACCTACTCACAAGTAGGCACCCCATGTAGGATAACAAATGCCTACCATAGGATATAAGTGTTCTCAGCAACTTAGCCCAGTCATGCCTAGTATTGTGCCTAGCGTATTCCATGAATGTTATGGCTGTGTACCCTTAGCTCAGCAAGGATACTAGGATGTGGACTTGCGTACTATTGTAAGGCTGAGTTGTCCTATGCTCGTCAGAGAGGCTTAAGGCCCCAGTTAGTATCCATAGAATCCAAGAGCTGAAATAGGACATGTAGAGGCTACCATGAATGAGGTAATAACTGAAAGGTCAATCTTCATGACTGATCCTCATTCATAACATGTGCACTGCTAGCTAGGCTATGCTTAAGACTAGAGAAGCCTTTAAATGAATACTTTGAGCAAGAGCATTAAGACATGGCGGTGTATCCTCGCAATGAGCTTTGCAGGCATAATGTTTGTAGCAGCATACTTTGTTTTAGCTTATCTCCCAGTAATCTATGCGGCATATTTCTTGGCGAGAAGAGGTGTATACGGTATAGTAGCTTCACTATTCTTACTAGCCTACACTATAGCCTCAATATTCCTGGACGTGTTACCGCCAACTCTGATATCTTACCCAGTGATAGGTTTCTTCCTCGCTAGACAGGCTAGCAGTAGGCTTGGCCTACCTCTTAGCTACTCTATAGTAGTAGGATTCACTACAATAGGTTTCTTGGCGGGTGTAATACAGCTAGTGTTATGGCCAGACGAAGCCTCAGTATACTACGACCCTTTAGGAAACAATATAGGGTACTGGGTTCACGAGAAAGCAGTAGAGGCTTTAGGAGAGCCTAGCAGCCCCTATGCATCAAAGACAGTGCCTCTTGCACTCCAATTGCCCTACATATTGGTGGTCTCATCTCTAGTTACATGGCTCACAATAGGCATAGCTATATCACTAATAGTTAAAGTTGCTAAGCACAACTCTAGCACAGACACAATGTGAAGTTCTTTGCTACCCTAAATTTTCAGTCGTAAGAGGCTTCTATGGGGGAGCCCGACTCTAGTATGCCTTAAGATAGAGAACACCCAAACATCTCTAGCCTAGACTGTATCTCTTTGAAACTTGGCAAGCTCGCTACTGTCCATTACGTTTACGTACCTTGATGCTCTGTCTAAAAGCTTCTTATCGTCTGTCACCAGTATAAGTCCATCCCTAATTGCTATGTACAAATACGAGGCATCATATACCGTTAATCCCTCTCTTAAGGCCAGCTTAAACACTTCATCCTCATTGCCCTCTATACTAAGCCTTTTAATTACTCTGAAGACTTTAGATAAGACAGAGACATACTCTCTCGCTGTTTTCTCGTCAATTCGTCTAAGCAGCCTAGCTTCTTTCCATATAGCGTTAAGCGCCTCGTAGCGTGCTAAGTCGATGGTTGCACCACGTGTAAATACTCTTACAACTCCCTTCTTAACTAGGTTCATTATAGAACTAGCATCAAACAAGTACATGCCTACTTAGCCTCCCTATCTTCACGTATAATCCTGGCAATCTCTTCGTCAGGTATATGAGAGATTTTCTTACTCAACCGCCGGGCTTCCTCCTCTATTTCTTCTAGAATCTTCTTCTTTACCTCCTCCTCCAATGCTCTTCTAATTACTGGGCCTGGCTTAATGCCATACTTATCTAGAAGCTCCTTGAGTTCGCGAGGTATCTTTGCTGAAACAGTAACATACCCCATAAATTACGTCACCCAGGTAAACTAACAATACCTACTGGTATAGGGTTTACTCTATATATGTCTACGGATATTAGGAAGGTGCTTTTAGTTAACGGGTACAGTATTCTTAGAAGCCAATAGCCTAGGTCATCCCCTGGTTTATTCGATTCCTAGCAGGATAATCCCCTATTAGTATTGCATGCACAGAAGTAATAGGTTGTGACGTTAAAACAAATATAGTCTTGATGCTAGTATAGACTATTGCAGTAACATGGATGAGGTTCTTTTCGGGGAAGGCTACCCCTCCCTGCCCCGTATGGGAGGGGGATGACCTAGCGGTTACCCAGCCGATTGCTAGTGTTTTGCCATCCTTCTTATACTTCTCAGCTGTGTTGTGCTTTTATCCCTGGGGGCTGCTGGGGTGCGTGGTTCTGAGCGTAGGTGCCATATAAGGCTAGTAGTCTTCGATCTTGACGGTGTCCTTGTGCCTATTAAGAGTAGCTGGGAGCATGTACACAAGGCGCTTGGGACAACTGAGGAGAGCAAGTATAACTACGAGCTTTTCCGGAGAGGGCTCATAGGGTATTGGGAGTGGATGTACTTGGATACCCTTGTGTGGCTCGAGGCTCGGCCAGGGCTCACAAGGTGGGATCTAGAGGAAATATTCCATGACGTAGAGCCGACGCCAGAGGCGTGGGATGCTGTAAAGCTACTGCGCGAAACGGGTATAGAGCTGGCGCTCATAAGTGGAGGAGTAGACGTGCTAGTATCAAGGATAGCAAGCCTACTAGGCATAAAGCACTGGCTATCACCAGCACTAAGCTTTGACCCCTGGGGCCGTTTAGTGCCTGGTGGTGAGCCTCGAGTAGAGGCGGACCGTAAAGACAAGGCAGTGTTGAGTCTTGCAAGAAGGCTAGGCTACACAATGCGCCAAGTAGCATTCATAGGAGACAGCTACTGGGATCTGCGTGGCATGAGAGAAGCATGCCTAGCAATAGCAGTAAACACTGACGATCCGCGAGTGATAGGTGAAGCAGACTACCAGGCAAGAGACCTCCTAGACGCAGTATACTTCATACTAGAACACACAAAGACATGGAAGCACAAGTAGTAGTAATACTG
>JALTZF010000017.1 GCA_027046265.1 Pyrodictiaceae archaeon | reverse complement strand
AGGGGGTTGTAGAACTTTATCGTAGAGGCCTTGACGTCTATAATATACAGAAGGCCTTGAGCTTGGGCTTACTTGGTAAGTCTAGGAACAGGAGGATAGTGCCAACAAGGTGGGCAATAACAGCAGTTGACGACATTGTTTCCAATATGCTCCGTTCACGTGTAAGACACTACAAATGGCTGAACCACGTAGAGGTGCGTGTATGGGAGCATCTTGGAAACAAGTACGTTATAGTTTTGATGCCTGGCGGCGGCTGGTTTGAGTGGATCGAGATATGGCATCCGCGTAGCCTATGGACTAAGAGGGAAGTTAGACCGATTGTGTGGAGGGTTACAGAGAATCCTATGGGGAGAGTCTCAGATGTTGATGGTGGCTATTCTGCTGCCCGGCTAGCAGTACTGGAATATCTTGACAGTATAAGGAGGTCTGCTGACGTCATTATCTTAAGGGAGATCTTGCCATCATACTACGCACCAGTCGGTAACTGGCAAATAAGAGAGGGAGTCAGACTTGCATTCAGTAGGGGTAGACCCTTAGTGTTTGATGATGTGAGAGAAGCCCTGGATAATGCGTTAAGCCTTCTCCATATTGATCCGCGCGAGATTAAGGCAAAAAGCCCTATTTTGCGGGGAGTTAAACAAACGCGTATCACAGACTTCCTAGGCTAGCTTTCCTTATTCCCGTGGCTCACAGCTCATCCTTTCTCTTCTTCTACAAGTTTTACCCTCATATCTGCAGCATCCTTAATGTGTACGTCAAGCTGCGGGAATGGTATCTTAATCCCTGCCTCTTCTAGAACCTTTTTCATCCGGGTTTGAAGATCTATTTTTGTTGCAAACCACACTGGTGGTGGGGCCCAACAGCGAACTTTTAGTACTATTGAGTGCTCGGCATACTTGTCAACAAACACTTCTGGTGCTGGGTTTACTAGGCAATACGGGTGGTCTTGCATCATTTTAATGAGCGTCTCGCGAGCCTTTTCTATGTCACTATCATAGCTTATTCCTACTGTTATTTCTACACGACGAGCCCTTGTTCTCATGTAGTTTGTTATGTTGCTATTGAATACTGCTGAGTTTGGTATCCTTACGATGTAGCCATCCCAGGTTCTTATTCTAGTTGATAATATGCTTATGTCTACAACAACGCCGCTCACATCACCTACAGTCACTGGATCACCTATTCGGAGAGGTTGTTCTATTAGGAGGAATAAGCCGCTAATGAAGTTTGAGACTGTTTGTTGTGAGGCGAAGCCCACCACTATGCCTGCAAATCCTCCTGCAACAAGCAGACCCGAAAGGCTTATTCCGAATGGTGTTAGTGCTGAGAGTACACCTGCAACAATAATACCATAGAATACTAAGTTCTCAAGAGGCTTATAGGCGTAGCTTGGCAAGCGTTGTTGAAGACTTTTCCTCATAGTGTTACGCACAATTAACGCTATGAATACTGATGCCACTATTATTATCCCAGCAATGACTACTTCTGTGAACTTTACTTTTATCCCAGTAAGCCACTCTGTTACATTAAAAACCACACCTACCACCCATAGCCAGCATTGTTATATAGGTTGGGTGAGGGAGGGTAAGAGGAGCATGTAGCGCCTACCTTTCAATGCAACCTTGAGCCCCCGCAGCGGGGGATCCGTAGTTGTCTTATTCTGTACTACACCCTCACTAACTCCTGCCTCTACACGCGGGTAGTAGATAAAGTCTTCATTGTCAACATACAAGGGTAAACCTGCAACATAGAATCCTATCCCAGGTATAGTGGCAGCCTCACCTTCAACATCAACTTTAACAAACCCAAGCCCTGGCTTTACGTGATCAGTTATGTCACCGCGTGAGAAGCCAGCTACGCTTTTATAGTATCGGCAGACTACACCGTCTACAATGTCACCTACGACAGTGAACTTTACCTTGGTAGGAGACACACGCGTAATAATCCTATCCTTGTGTGTTATAGCTAACTCAAAGGGTGCCAAGAACCAGAGGCTTGACTTTCCTCCACTAAACGCTATTGGCTCAGTAAATTCAACGTATAGGCATCCTGTTAGCTGCTGGGGCCTCGCTATAGCTGGTACGGGCTCTATGTATACCTCATCTCCAAGAGGTATTCTGATGCTAACACAGCCGTAGGGATCACATGCTTCTAGCCTTCCCCGCTCGTCAAGAATAATCCGCGCATAACCATACTCTACCTCCATACCGGGCCTCAATGGGCTCGGTAGTGTTATCCTCAAATTACCTCACCGTAAAGCATGTATACTATCTGTCCCTGATCCCTGGTTCAATCCCAGTTCTATTACGTGGGCTAAAATATGTAGTTTGTGCCCAATGCTCTAAGAATATCCTTAAGTATACTTGGTGCGCTACACACGAGCTTTGGGGGGTGACGAGATTGCCTCAAACACTCTTGTCAAGGTACTTTTACTCTTGGGGTGGGGTTGCAGCTACAGAGCATCCATTAGCTTCGGCAGCTGCACTAGAAGTTCTACGTAAGGGAGGAAACGCTGTTGATGCAACAGTAGCAGCGAGCCTCGTACTTGCAGTCGTCCAGCCTCACTTAGGAGGCTTAGGTGGGGACTTCTTTGCCCTCGTAAGACTTCCCGATGGAAAAATGACTTTCATTGATGGTTCTGGGTATGCACCTGGGAAGCTTTCCATTGAAATCCTCAAGGAGAAAGGCTACAAGGAGATGCCAAAGAATGGGCCTTTAAGCATTAATGTGCCAGGCTTAATAGATGGATTGAGAGTACTCTGGCAAAGGCATGGCTCAATGGAGTGGAGAGAACTTGTAAAACCAGCCATTAATATTGCTGAGAGAGGATTCGGGCTAGGCTACACCCTTGCTAGAGTACTCTCGAGACTGTGCAATGGAGACAGCCCATTAACTGCTGACCCGGGCTCAAGAGAAACTTACTGTAAGGTGGAGCCTAAGGTTGGCATGCATGTCAAGTTTCCCGGCCTGGCTAGGGCACTCAAAGCAATAGCAGAGGATCCACGAGTGTTTTATGAAGGAGAGATAGCTGAGAGAATAGCCTCCTACGTGTCTGAGCGTGATGGAGTACTGAGTGTTGATGATCTCAGGAAGTACAAGGCGACAGTAGGACAACCCATTCATACTACTTATAGAGGCTACAAAGTCTACGAAATGCCCCCACCAACACAAGGAGTAACTACACTACATATACTCAAGCTACTAGAGGAAGTCGATTTTACGAGGATTAACCCTCGTAACAAGGACCGAGTGAGAGTTCACCTTAATGCGTACGTGCCGGCGTACTGGGCCAGAGACAGCTATGTCACAGATCCAAAATACATGCCTATCACAGCTAGTGATCTGCTATCCAACGAGTTTATAGACAAGCTTAAGCAGAGAAAAGAAAGAGCGCAATTACTAGGTGGTGAAGGCGACACAACATTCTTCGCTATAATAGACAGGAACGGGACTATAGTGGCCGCGATTCAAAGCTTATTCTATGCCTTTGGCTCAGGGCTGACTGAGCCTGAGTATCAAGTGCCCCTTAACAGTAGAGCATCAAGCTTCAGTCTTGACCCCCACCATGTTAACGCGTTAAAGCCCTACAAAAAGACCATGCATACACTCTCTGCAGTAATACTAGAAGACAAGGAGAAAGAGAAGGTATACTCTATAGGCCTCTCTGGTGGGCACCTACGCCCACAGCTTCACAGCCTGCTAATAACCAACCTCATAGATTACGGCATGGATCCCGCCAAAGCGCTTGACGAACCCCGGTTTGCCTGGCAAATAGAGTCAAATACTATTACTGTAGAAGAGGGGGTAAACGCGAGGATAGAAGGCTATGAAGTGCAACAACAACCATATCCTTCAAGGGTAGGGGTTGCAGCAATAGTAGAGTACAAGGAGAACGGGCTAAAAGCAGCATACACGGATCCACGCGGCGATGGCATACCCTTAGGCGAACTCTGAAATCCTATTTACTAAAAGTCAGGAAAAGCAATAATCTACGTCTCTAGGGCTAGTAGCTAGTACTTAGGGCTTCACGATTTACACCGATTTGAATACTTTTGTTGAGAGAATATATTGAATAGTAGCGAGCATGTTTTGTTGAACACCTATATTACTGAGAGTTCTAACTAGCCACGAGACTATAACATCGTTACACTGAGGTTCATCAAATGAATCCATATCACCCTCAAGGTAGAATCCTCCACCCTCTTGGAAGATGAGTGCATAGTACGCCTTGCTCCAATCGTCTTCGTATGCCATTGAAAGACTGCCGGGTACAAGCCATGATATCTTCTTCCGGCCTCGTGTCGCAAGTTTATGTTGTAAGGGGTTAAGTGGAGGTGGACAGACGACTACGAGTATGCTACCCTTATCTCCGCAAGTGAAGAGTTTATGTTTGCAACTACTGTTTCTAGGCTCTTCAGACATTATGGGAGCACCTCATATCACACAATTCGCTTCTCACGCTTATATGGTATGTTTTGTGTATACCATAGAGGCTGTGGGGCGGTGACAGATAGTGGGAATGGAAGATGCCCTTGCCAAGCTCATGGCTATTAATCCTGCCAGGCTTGAGGAGAGGTATAGTAATCGCGAAGTATTTCAGGGAGAAACTGTTGAGCCACCATTTGCACTACGTCTTGACGGGGTTGGATGGGGAAGAAGGCTGAAAGGGAGAGGGTTTAATTGGCCAAGAGATCGCCAAGTACATCAAGCTATTAGTAGGGCTGCACTACAAGCCGTGTTTCTCCTTGGCGCCCAACTTGCTTACGTGATTAGTGATGAAGTTAACATATTGTGGTTTACTGAGCCACCCTATGGTGGACGCGTGGAGAAGCTTGATAGCATAGCCAGTGGTGTACTGTCTTCACACGTCTCACTATATCTCGGGGTCAGTCTTTTCTTTGATTCTAGAGTCTTAGTGTTATATAGTATTGATGACGCGGCGAGCTACGTGCTCTACCGTGCTAGGGTAGGGTTAAACAATTACCTTACAAGCCTTTATCATGCTAGGAAGCTTGGCAAGATGGAGTCTACGCCGCCGCTTCAGGAGGTTATTAGACGCCTACAGAGCGATAATATCAAGGTCTCGAAGCTGCCTTGGTGGTCTCTTTACGGTTCATGTATTGTCCCCGTGAGATCCCTAAGATACTTACATGACTTAGGTGTTGCTGTTGAAAGGAGGAGATATGTTATTGTTGAGGGTTATTGGCCTTGCCTTGAGTACTTAGAGGCTATCAGAGGGCATAGTGGGTCTGGTGCCGGGAGTCTTTTGAAGGCATAGAACGCCCTGGCATAACATCCCCCACGACATGCCGCAGCATAGCCACATGACCTGCATTCGCTCGGTGTCACGAATATAGTCTTGTATAAGGGGTGTTGTCTAAGTTTCTCCCATGCACCACTAACACCGTCTCTTGTAACGTCTGCAACAACTTTGTATAATACGTCGCATAGCACTACTTTTCCGCTAGGCGTTATGTCCATAACGTTCCAGTTCCTACAGTTACCCCATCTGAGGTGCCTAGCCCACTCCACTACCCCTAAGAACGGGGTACACCATATTGGAAGGGATATACCATACTCGCTAGCTACCTTTTCTAGTTGCCAAAGTGCGACCATAAGCTCCTTTGCACTAATGAACGACTTTGTTGAGAGAGCTCTGCCAGAAGGCATTGAAGGTATTGCAGAGATGCTATCTGCGCCCAACTCTATTGCTAAGCGTAATGCTTCACCTGCACGGTTATAATTTATTTTTGACAGTGGTATATTGATGTGGAGCCATAATCCTTTGCTCTTGACAAGCTCTAAACCGCGCAGGAATCTTGACCATGTGCCCTTACCTTTTACTGCCTCATACACTTCCTTAGGGCCATCAAGGCTTGTATAAACTGTTACACCTATCTCTGCAAGCCTAGAAGCTATCTTCTCGCCCATTATGGTCAAGTTTGAGAAGACACTCGTTTCTATGCCGAGCCTACTCGTATACTCTAATATCTCAGTAATGTCTTTGCGTAAAAGAGGCTCCCCACCAGTAAACTGTATATACTCAACCCCTAGACCTGCTGCCTCGTCAATAACCTTTTTTACTTGGCTAAGAGGTAGAGGGGTCTCTTGTGAATAATTTGATGCGTAGCAGTATGGGCACCTTAAGTTACAGTAGCCCGTAATTATCCATATTATCGTCTCTAGTTTCTCTGACATGCCAACTACACCGCCACCGTAAGAGCTACACCTTGTCTTGG